>CALLYN010000065.1 GCA_937858455.1 uncultured Kouleothrix sp. | reverse complement strand
TCTCCGGGCTGAGCAGCGACTGGCCGGGCAGATCGGCGATATTGTGGATGAAGAAGCCGAGCCAGGCCAGGGCGGTGGCCGCAGCAACCCACCATGATCCTGGCCGAGCGATGCTCTTTGTCATCAATTGCCTACCTCTAGCTGCAGACCCGCCGCTACGGACGGGCCGACTGAATCGCCAGACCGCTCTCGGCCCCAAAAAAAAGTCCTGGCCGGTAAATCGCAATTGACCGTTCGCAGCATGGCAGCTGGCACAGGTGCGGGCGAAGCACTCGCCATCGGCTACCAGCTGCGGAGTGATCGTAGCCGTCAGCTGCGGCACCGGGTTGGGCCGTATCGCATTGAGCTTACCATAGCCCACCAGCGCCAGGGTGGCCGCAGCGCCGAAGAGCGCCCCGAGCAAGGCCACAGAGAGACCGCCAGCGAGCTTGACCCAGCGCCGGCGCGCGGAACGCCCGCAGCGCCAGGAAGGCGCCGAGCACGGCAAGCGCGCTGATGCCTATCAGGCCAGGGTAGTCGATCGGGTGCTCCTTGCACCGGGGTCGCGCAAGATCGCCCCAACGACCTGCGCGGGTCGGCCGGAACGGCAGGGAGTGCGTTCATCTTCGGCGCTACGTGGATCACCTCAGCGTTGCGGCCCAGAATCCTTGCACGGCCCGAGCGGTCGCCTCCGGCTGCTCCAGAGGCACCAGGTACGCCGCATCGGGCACGATTGCGAGCTGCCCCTCGGGCACCAGGGCGATTGCGGCGCGCGCCTGCTCCGGCGTGAAACCTGTGTGCCCAGCACCAGTCACGAACAGAGTCGGCACCTGGATGTTGGACAATAGGCTGGTAAGATCCTCGCGCCCCAGCGAGATCGACACAACCGCGTTGCGCAGCCGGCGGCGATCCGCACTGCCGATCTGAGAGCGAACGTAGTCGGCCGCAGCGGGGTTGCGCTCGCGTGTCGCAGGCGAGAGCAGCGCCTCGGCGACTGCATTCCGGATGAACCCGACCGAGCCGAGCAGCCGGTAGATGCCGAGCAGAAGCCGCGTCTCACGCGCCTCGGCTGGCGTATAGGCCGCGACGGGCGCGCCGATGGCGATCAGGCTGCGCAGCCGATCGGGATGCGCGGCGGCGAGGGTGATGCCAACATGACCGCCCCACGCATTGCCCACCCAATCCACCCGCTCCGTCACCCCCAGCGCGTTGAGCACGTCGAGAGCAGCCTCGGCGCACGCGCGCATGCTGTATGGCTGCCCCGAGTCGCCGCTCAGGCCGTGGCCTGGGCCATCAATCAAGATCAGCCGCCGATCCGCGCTGAGGTATGGCCCGACATGGTGCCAGCTTGCGCTGTCGACGAACAGGCTATGCCAGAGCACCGCCGGCGGGCCGGAGCCGGCCTGGCGCACGTGCAGCGGCCCGACGCGCGTAGCGATCACGGTGTCGTTGGTTTGTGCTGCCTGCTCGGCAGCGAGCACGGCGGTGTGCTCGGCCAGGTGCTGCGCCGGGGTATGGAACAGCCCCTCGATCGTGTAGAAGCCGTGGCCGTAGAAGTTCGCCCCGAGATCCCACTCGCCGTCGGCAACCGTGTCAAGGCTGGCGAGAACGGCGGCCATAGCGGCATCGTAGCGGCGCACCAACGATACGCGGGTGACGCCGCGGGCGTTCCAGCGGTTCATCCAGTAACTCGCCGGGTCGGCAAACCAGGCCGGATAGTTGAACATCCCGCGGCCCTGGCGCGCACTCGCCACCTCGGCCGGCAGCTGCTCCAGTGCCCAGGTCAGATGTACCATCACCTCGCACACCGTCCACGCGCTGCCTGGACACAGCTGCTGCCAGCGCGTGTCGGGGAGAGCCTCTACCAGCGTGCGGAGCTGGTCATTCGTCGCTGTGAGCTCGACGCGCAGGGCTGCCCGATCGACTGCCCGTGGTGCTGACGCCGCCTTCGCTGTGATCGCGGTCATCACGCCTCCTCCTTCCTGAATAGATGGATATCGCGAGATCGGCGCCGCCGTAGGTGCGCCAGATCATCGAGCGCTGGGTTCGCTGCATGTGACCGCCATGATCAGCGCCTGAACGGCTGCGGCATACGCGGGCACCTCGACAGCGGGGTCAAGCGCCTTTTGTAGCTCAAACCCGTAGTAGAGCGAGAGCAGAATACGCCCGAACGCCTGCGGATCGAGGGCAGGATCAAGCTGCCCGCCAGCCTGGGCGCGGCGGATGATCTCCGTCAGGGCGGCGAGGTAGTGCGCCATCACGCGCTGGAGCGTCTCGCGCAGCGGCGGGTTGACCAGCGCCTCGCCCCAGCTCTGCACATTCACGCGGCCCGCGCCAAGCTCGGCGGCGCCTTCGAGGCCGCGGAAGAAGAAGGTGATCAGCTCGCGCAGCGCCTTGAGCGGGTCGTCGCTCGCCGTGGCGGCGGCGAACAGATCCAGGCTGCGCTGGTAATCGAACTCGAAGCTGGCCTGGATGATGGCATCCTTGCTCGGGAAGTAGTGATAGACCGCGCCGGGGCTGAGCTGGGCTTCCTCGTAAATATCGCGCATGGATGCCTGGTGAAAGCCCTTGCGCGCAAAGCAGCGGTACGCCGCGTCGATGATCTGCTGGCGGCGCGCGGCGCTATGGGCCTCGGATACTTTCGGCATAGGGCGTCTCACAAATAAATCGAACAACCGATCTTTTTTATTCTAGCGTATAACCAGGCTCGAGTCAAGCGCTTATGGCGTTGCTGAGCGCAACCGGTGCGCCTGGCGGCAGCCTCAAGCCTGAATGCGGCTCGCATAGCCGTCGAAGAGGATGCGCAGCTCATCACGTAGCTCATCGGGGCTGATGCGCCTGTCGAGCAGCGCTGCGCAGAGCGATCGGTTTATCGACCGGCCACACCGCTGCACCTCCTGATCGCTTGCCACTGGAAGTTGCCGCTGTAAGTTGACCTTGAATGCCTGCTCCGTGCCTGTGAGCAA
>CALLYN010000064.1 GCA_937858455.1 uncultured Kouleothrix sp. | reverse complement strand
GCCTGCGGAGCAGGGATCGCCGCGCCGCGCAGGAGTCAGCTCCTTTGGCTTCAGCGGCACCAACGTCCACGTCGTCCTGGAAGAGGCGTCGCTTTCCGGCGCGGTCGCTGTTCCTGCCCATGATCGCGCACGGCCTTCGCACCATCTCCTTCCGCTGAGCGCGCACCAGCCGGCGGCGCTGCGCGAGCTGGCGGACCGCTACATCCAGCGCCTTCCTGATGACAACGCAGGCTGGGCCGCAAGCTGCGCCACAGCACAGACCGGTCGTGTCCACTTGCCGCACCGGCTTGCCGTGGTCGCGGAGTCCGGTTCCGAGGCACGCAGCCAGCTGGCCACTGAGCAGCGAGGGAAGGAGCCACCGACCGTGCACAGGGGCCCGCCGCAGCCCGAAGGGCGACCCAAGCTGGCGTTCCTCTACCCGGGCAGCGGCACTCAGTACTTCGGCATGGGGCGTGCGCTCTACGCGTCCAGCGCGCTCTTTCGCGCTGCGATCGACCGCTGCGACGCGCTCCTGCGCCCGCTGCGCGAGCACGGGCTGCTGCAGGTCCTGTATTCCGATGCGGAAGCCGGACTCATACATCAAACCTCCTATATGCAGCCGGCGCTCTTTTCGCTGAGCTACGCGCTGACCGAGTTGTGGGAGGCCTGGGGCGTCCGACCGGACGTGGTGCTGGGCCATAGCGCCGGAGAGTACGCAGCCGCTGTCGCGGCCTCTGTCTTGGGCCTCGAGGACGCGATGCGGATGGTGGCGGCGCGCAGCGCGCTCATGGCCTCGAGGATGGCCGCGAACAGGCCGGCGCCGTCGCGCCGGTGCTCGACCATATGCTCCCACCAGCGCTCGCCGTCGCTGTAGCCGGCTGCGGCGGCCAGCCAGCCAAGCGGATCGGCGCGAGGCGTGGGCTCGGAGTTCTCCTGGATGTTTCCGGCGTCGCTTTCAGCCGGAGCTTCGGCTGCCGCGTCGCCCGGCGCCTGCTTCAAACCCGGCAGCTCAGCGCCCAGAGTCTGCCCGAGCTGGTGCGCCTGCGGCAGGTCCATGAAGCGCGCGGGGATGCCATTCGCCAGCGCGAAGTGCAGCGCCTGCCACTCGGGCGAGAACAGCGCGAACGGGTAGTACACCGCCTGGCGCGGCTGCTCGGCCAGGTACACCAGCAGCGCCACCGGCGGGCGCATATCCCGGTGCGCCAGCAGCGGGATCAGCGCGTCAGCGTCGGGCGGGCCTTCCACCAGCACAATCTCGGGGCGCAGCTGCTCGAGCGCGGCACGCAGGCTGCGCGCCGAGCCGGGGCCGTGATGGCGTATGCCGAAGATGACGGGAGGTTGGGAGCTGGGAGCTGGCGGCATCAGCGATCTTCCCCAGTATTTCGCGCGATTGCCTGCCCTCGGGCGTGTGCATCTTTGCGGCAAGCGCAGCACCGGCGCGGTATTCGAGCGGTGTTGCCCCTAGCCCCCGTGTTCGCGGCAGGCACGATACAGATCCTTCCAGCCGTCGCGCTCTTTCACCACTGTCTCGAGGTACTCCTGCCAGGCCAGCCGATCCTGCACAGGATCTTTCACCACCGCGCCCAGCAGGCCGGCGGCCACGTCGCCGGCGCGCAGCCGCCTATCGCCGAAGTGCGCCGCCAGCGCCAGGCCGCTGTTCACCACCGAGATCGCCTCGGCGGTGCTGAGCGAGCCGCTGGGCGATTTCAGCCTGGTCTTGCCGTCGGCGGTGACGCCCGCGCGCAGCTCGCGGAACACCGTCACGATCCGGCGGATCTCGTCGAGCGCGGGCGGCTCGGCGGGCAGCTCAAGCGCGCGGCTGAGCGCGCTGACGCGCCCCTGCACGATCGCCACCTCGGCGTCGAGCGTGTCGGGCAGCGGCAGCACCACCGTGTTGAAGCGGCGCTTGAGCGCGCTCGACAGCTCGTTCACGCCACGGTCGCGGTCGTTGGCGGTGGCGATCAGGTTGAAGCCGCGCACCGCCTGCACCTCGCTGTTCAGCTCGGGGATCGGCAGCGCCTTCTCGGACATGATCGTGATCAGCGAGTCCTGCACGTCGGCGGGGATGCGCGTCAGCTCCTCGACGCGCGCGATCTTGCCCTCGCGCATGGCGCGCATCAGCGGGCTCGGCACCAGCGCGGCCTCCGAGGGGCCTTCGGCCAGCAGGCGCGCGTAGTTCCAGCCGTAGCGGATCGCCTCCTCGCTGGTGCCAGCGGTGCCCTGCACCAGCATGGTCGAGTCGCCGGCGATCGCCGCAGCCAGATGCTCGGACACCCAGGTTTTGGCGGTGCCGGGCACGCCCAGCAGCAGCAGGCCGCGGTCGGTCGCGAGCGTGGCGATCGCAATCTCGATCAGCCGGCGGTCGCCGATGTACTTAGGCGTCACCGCCGAGCCGTCGGCCAGCGTGCCGCCCAGCAGGTAGGTGGCCACCGCCCAGGGCGAGAGCCGCCAGTTGGGCGGGCGCGGGCGGGCGTCGTCGCGCGCGAGCGCGGCCAGCTCGCCCGCGTATTGCCGCTCGGCGTGTTCGCGCTGAACCTCGGCCAATTCAAACCTCTTTCTTTTGTTGCGTGGCAGAGCCTACGCGCTAGGTGTTTTTGCCTTCGGCAGAGCACTGCTTGCTTCTGTATCGGTGTGCAGTTTTTCCGCGCTCCGCGCGGAAAAACTGCACACAAAGGTGGAAGAGTACCATGCTGCCGCAGGCAAACGTGCCCCACAGCGGCAACGCGAGTTCTGGCTAGGCCGCCTTGGGGCCAATGTATACCACCTCGAGCAGCAGCCGGTCGGGCGTTTCAAACATCACCTGGTAGTACGTGTCGTCGGCGCCACCCGCGAACTCGGGCCGGTGGCGCGGCGTCTCGAACAGCGGCGCCACCCCGCGCTCCGCCAGGTATGCCACGGTCGCGTCGACATCGGCCTGGGTA
>CALLYN010000063.1 GCA_937858455.1 uncultured Kouleothrix sp. | reverse complement strand
CGGCCAGGCGCCACGGCCCGCCGCCAGCGGCGCCACCTGGCTGCCCTACTGGGCGCAGGACGGCGGGCTGCTCTCGACCTACGGCGCCAGCGCGGCCGTCGACAGCCTTGGCGGCGTTCATATGGTCTATGGCGTGCTGAGCGACCTGCAGCGCGCCGATGGGCTGGCGGTGTATGCGTACTGCCCGGCCAGCTGCGCCAGCAAGGCCGCGTGGTCGTTTCTGCACTTTGGCGCGGCCAGCGAGGTGCGGCTGCAGCTCGACCCGGCGGGCCGGCCGCGCGTGCTCATGCTGGTGGCCGGCCCGACGGTGGGGATGGGCCAGCGCGTGCGCTACCAGTACGCCAGCTGCGACGCCGGCTGCACCAGCCCGGCCGGCTGGCAGGTGAGCGACCTGATCGCGCCGATCGAGAGCATCGCCGGCTTTGGCGCGCGCCAGCACAACAACAACCGCTTTTTCGCGCTCGACGCGCAGGGCCGCCCGGCGCTGGTGTACCAGGACTTCACGAGCGGCCACGTCGGCACCTACTACCTGGCCTGCACCGCCGCCGACCCGGCCGCCTGCCACGATACGGCTAGCTGGGGCGAGGCGCTGGTGGCCGACACCATGGCGAACATCCCGTCGCTGGCGTTTGACGCCGCGGGCCGGCCGCGCATCGCGCTGCAGGAGACCAACGGCAGCGCCAGCACGCTCTGGTTCGAGCAGTGCGACCAGAGCTGCACCAGCGATGGCGGCTGGTCGGCCGTGCAGATCGCCGACACCAGCGCTCACGCGAATTTCCGCATCAGCATGCGCGTCGGGCCGCAGGGCCGCGCGCAGATCGCGCTGTACTCGGGTTTCTACAACCCCGCGAGCAGCCCATTCGCCGACGGCCGGCTGTACTACCTGTGGTGCGACAGCGCCTGCGCCGACCAGGCGCAGAGCTGGAGTGGCATCGACCTGGGGCTGCCCGACATGGCCGGCGAGGACGTAGACATGGCGCTCGACGGGCAGGGCCGGCCGCGCATGGCCTTCACCAGCCACGATCAGGGGCTGGGGCTGGCCTGGTGCGACGGCGGCTGCGAGAGCGGCGCGGCCTGGCAGAGCCGGCTGGCGGACCCCAGCGGGGCGCTCGCCGACGACTTCGACGTGCTGCCGGCGCGGCGCTGTACCGTCTCGACGTGGTTCACCGGCGTGCGGCCGAGCCTGGCGCTTGACGCGCAGGGCCACCCGCGCATCGGCTACGATGCCCAGCACTACTGGTACGGCAGCGAGATCGACGGCCAGCACCGCCCATGCAACATCAAGGATGTGAACGTCACGCGGGTGGCGCTGGTGAGCCAGCCGTAGCGTGGCCAGGGCCACCCTGCCGTGGGCTGCCCAGCAGGCTAATAGCTAGAAGCTGACCCTGCGGGGTGAGCGTGGAGCGCACTCTGCGCTCCACGCTCAATCTTTATAGGGGTCGACCACGTCGGCGCCGGCCATGCACACAATCAGTGGCGTCAGCACGGTTTCGACGGCGATTGTGCCGGCGTGGGCCGCCAGGACATCGGGCAGGCGCCGGTACACGTGCGGCGACTCGTCGAGCCCGCCGCCGCGCAAGATCACGCCTTCGCGATCCAGCCACGCCTGCATCATCTCGGGCGATACCGCGCCCGCCGCGACGCGCACCGGCCGCTTTTTCCCGCTGGCCGGGTCGCGCTCCCAGCGCACCTTGCCGGCGGCCTGGGTGCGGCTCATCACCCGGCCGGCGCCGTGCACGGTGCTGTACAGCGCCGCTCGCGCCTCGGGCGTATCCTCGCCGTGCAGGATCACCGACACGTCGCCCATCGAGCCGCCGACCGCCCCGCGCTGGCCGGGAAAGGCCGGCGTCGCGCCCTTGCGCACCACGATCAGCTCCTGGCCGCCGTGCTGCTCGCGCCAGGCGAAGTTGTGGTGGTTGTGCACGGTGTCGAGCGCCCGCGCCCCCAGCAGGCCGAGCACCTGGCCGACAACCAGCTCGCGCCCGGCGTAGGCGTAGCGCCCGGCCAGGTTCATGGCCTCCCAGTAGAACTGGCCGAGGTCGTCGCGCAGCGAGATCACGGTCGGCGCCTGGTCCATCGACTCGCTGGGCGCCTTGGCGTCGAATGCGCGCCCGGCCGCGAGGTTGAGAAAGCCCGACGCAGTGCGGTGGCCGAAGCCGCGCGAGCCGAAGTGCGCCATTACCCAGACGTGGCCGTCCGCGTCGGCCAGCAGGTCGACAAAATGATTGCCCGAGCCGATCGTGCCGAGCTGCGCGCGCGCCAGGCTCTGCAGGGCGCTCAGCTCGGGCTCGCGCCAGAGCGGGTCGTCGAACAGCGGATGATCGACGTTCGCGCCCGATACCCGGCCGACGCCAAAGGCGAGCGTTTGGGCCAGCGTGTCGGCGAGCACGCCCAGCGACGGGGCCAGATCCGCGCGCTGCAAATCCGTCTTGACGGCCATGATGCCGCAGGAGATATCGTAGCCCACGCCCGAGGGCGAGACGGCCTCGCGATACGCGACCACGCCGCCGATCGGCTGCGAGTAGCCTTTATGGTTGTCGGCCATCAGCGCCGTAGCCGCGACCGGGCCGGTGGCGCGCACGCGCTGCATCTGCACGAGCGTTGGCGCGTCGGCCGCGCCGAACACCGGGATGCCGTTCACCAATTCCATGCGCGATTCTTTCTGCGGCGGGCGAGCCGGCGAGCGTGCGCCACGCCTGGCGGCAGGCCCAGCTCGGCGTGGGAATAGGGAGGCCGGGGCATCGCCCAGAAACACAAAATCCCACGTTCGCAGGCAGGTACGCCAGGGAACGTGGGATCTTGCTCACGTGGTGGGCGATACTGGGCTCGAACCAGTGACCTCAGCGATGTCAACGCTGCGCT
>CALLYN010000062.1 GCA_937858455.1 uncultured Kouleothrix sp. | reverse complement strand
GATCGTCGCACAGGCCGCGCGCGCCGACAGCGCCCGTCAGGGCGTCGAACTTCATCTTTTCCTGCACGTCGCCCATGGCGATCGCTACGGCGTTGTTGTCGAGCAGCCAGTTCCCGGCGTAGCAGACGGGCACCGTTTCCATCGCGTCGCAGGGGCACTCGCTGGTCTCGGCCTTCACGTCGATTTCGGCCGGGGTCTGGCCCGCCGTCTCGCCGCCGGCGGAATCGTCCGTGCGGGTGACGAGCAGCATGACGTCGGTGACCGGCATGCCCTCGCAGCGCGTGTCGATCTTCAGATCGCTGTTCGCCTCGTACCAGACATTTTCAAACCGGTAGGACGCCTCGATGTGATCGTCGAAGGCCAGCTTGCCGAGGCCGGGAAAGGTGTAGAGCTTGCCCTTTTCCAGCTTGAAGACGAAGGGGCGGATCACGAAGGGCATCATGTCCATCGCGATGCGCGTGGTACCTTCCTTCAGCGTCGTCTCGCGCTGGTCGCCGGTGAAGTCGATGGCGACAGGCTTTCCGTCGCTGTCCATCAGCTCGTTGTTGAGGATCTCCTTCGCGAAGATGTGGAAATCCGTATTCAGGCCGCTATACGCGGAAAGGGCGGCGCGCTGCGCGTCCTGGTTTCCCTTGGTCGGCAGGGATTTCAGGAAGGCGACGACCGCCTCCGGGCTGTTGGTGTTGCCCATCGACTGGAAGAAAAGCGACGCGCCATAGGCGCCTGCGCCGGTCTGAAGATGCAACGGCTTCTTGAAATCGAAGCTGGTCTGGCCGTTCCGCTCGAGATTGGCCGCGGGATAGACGAGATTCGCGAAATAGTCGGCTGAGCCTTCCGCCCACCACATGGTGATGTCGGTCCAGTATTGCTGGACGCCGGGCGGCGGGTCGCCGTTCAGCTGGCCGCGCATATTGTCGAACTGGAAGCAGTGCCAGAGCTCGTGCGCGACGAGCTGGCGGCCGACGGACTGCGCGACATCGGCCTGCCGGTGTGGCTGTTCAGCGGCGCGGGTGCGATCACGCCCGGCGACCCGGCGCTGAACGCCGAGGCCAAGTGGATCTACCGCGGCGGCATCGGCCAGCTGGCCGACCGGCTGGCCGAGGGCCTGGACGTGCGGCGCGAAACTCCGGTGGCGGCGCTTGCGCCCTCCCACGACCGCTGGCTGCTATCGGGCGACGCCAACCAACCACTTGGCGCCGCCGACGCCGTGCTGCTGACACCACCGGCGCCCGAGGCCGCTGCGATACTCGCCGCGAGCACGCTCGGCGCCGAGCTGCGGCAGAGCCTGTTGGATGCGCTTGGCCGCGCGCGCTACCGGCGCTGCGTATCGCTGGCGCTTGCCTATGCCGGCCGCATCGAGCGGCCGTTCTACGCGCTGCTGAACATCGACCGCGCGCACCCGATCGCCTGGCTGGCGCTCGAGCACGCCAAAGCGCCCGAGCGCTGCCCGCCCGGCCATAGCCTGCTGATGGCCCAGATGAGCCCGCGCTGGAGCGACGAGCATTGGGACGCCACGCCTGCCGCAGCCGAGCAGCTGGTGGCGCCGCTGGTGGCCAGCCTGCTTGGCGACGGCCTCGGCGCACCGCTGTGGAGCGACATCGCGCGCTGGCCCTATGCCCTGCCCGACTCCGGCGCCGACTTCGACACGCTCAACGGCAGTGGCAGCGGCCTGTTCTTCGCCGGCGACTACACCGCCGGCCTGGGGCGCGTGCACCTGGCGATCGAAAGCGGCTGGCGCGCCGCCGCTGCGATCGAGCGCTGGCTCGGCACACAGCACACACACGCTTAGCACAGGCTACCGCGAGTTCGAGCCGAGTTTTCAGTACGAAAGATGCAAGACAAAGCAGCGCCGTCTTTCGTCTTCCGTGTTTCGTCAAACCCGGTTCGGATGTGTGATAGCCTGCACTTAGTCATTCTTAAGACTCTCGTAGGATCTCCAGGTGTATAATAGGCTAGCACGGCGCTCGCAAAGGTGCCCCTGCGGCTGCGCCACGCCGAGATGTACGGCCATACACGCCGAGCGTCGCTCGGTTCTGTTTTCACATAGAGAGGAAGCTATGGCAGCACCGCAGCTCGATACCCCCGCGCGCGAAACCGCCGAGCGCGCATTCCCATATCGCGGCCTGCTGATCGGCCTTGGCGTCGCGCTGGCGCTGGGCGCGGTCGCACTGCTAAGCCTGCGCAGCGCTGCGTCCGGGCTTACGCCCGCCGGCAGTGGAAGCGTGCTGGTGCTGGCGCCGGCGGCCTTTCTGGCCGGCATTTTCAGCTTTCTCTCGCCTTGCACCCTGCCGATCCTGCCGGCCTACTTCGCCTTTACCTTCCAGGCCCGCCGCGAGCGCGTGGTGCTCATGACGATCGCGTTCTTCCTCGGCCTCGCGACGACCATGGTCGTGCTCGGCGCCAGTGCCACCGCGCTCAGCCAGATCCTGTTCAGCTACCTTGGCGCGCTCACCACGATCGGCGGGCTGATCGTGATCGCGTTCGGCGTCATGAGCATCCTTGGCAAGGGCTTCACCGGCGCCAAGCTGCTCGACCGCCCGACCGCCAGCGTGGCCGGCTCGTACCTGTATGGCGCCACTTTTGCGCTCGGCTGGACGGCCTGCGTCGGCCCGATCCTCGGCGCGCTGCTGACGCTGCTGGCCACCCAAGGCATCGCGATCGTGCAGGGCGCGGTGCTGGCGTTTATCTACGCGCTGGGCCTGGGCATGCCGCTGATCATCATGGCCACATTCTTCAGCCGCCTGGGCCGAGGCTCGCGCTTCTGGGCATTTATGCGCGGGCGCGGCGTCGAGCTGAACCTGGGCTTCACCACCTTGCACCTGCACACCACCAGCATCGCCAGCGGCGTGCTGCTGGTGATCGTCGGCGTGCTGCTCGCCACCGGCCAGCTCACCCTGCTCAGCCAGTGGTCGCAGCAGACACGCATGGGCGAGTGGGCGGTCGAGCTCGAGCAGGGCATTGAGCGCCTGTTCTTCGGCCGCTAGCCCTGCCAAAAAAAAATGCCCTGGCGGGCCTGCAGCCCTTTGGATGACCTGCCGCGCGGGAGGAAGCCGCGCAAGAGGACGGCATGAGCTATTCTTCTGAAAATGACCCTGCTGTGTACGACGTAGCGATCGTCGGCGCCGGGCCGATCGGCATTGAGCTGGCGGCATGCCTGAAGCTCGCCGGCGCGCGCTATATCCACTTCGACGCCCACCAGATCGGCTACACGCTTACCTGGTGGCCGCGCAATACGAACTTCTTCAGCACCACCGAGCGCCTGGCGATCGCCGGCGTGCCCATCCCCAACAAACACCAGCAGCGCATCACCGGCGAAGACTACCTGGCCTACCTGCGGGGTGTGGTCGAGCAGTTCGACCTGGCGATCAATAGCTACGAGCCAGTGACGGCGATCGAGCCCGGCCCCGATGGCTTCGCGCTCCGCACCAGCCCGCTGGCCGGCGAGCGGCGCTACCGCGCCCGCCGCGTGGTGCTGGCGATCGGCGATATGCACTGGCCCAACCGGCTGGGCATCCCCGGCGAAGACCTGCCGCATGTATCACACTACTTCCGCGACCCGCACGATTACTTCCGCCGCCGGCTGCTGATCGTCGGCGGCAAGAACTCGGCCGCCGAGGCCGCGCTGCGCTGCTGGCGCGCCGGCGCCCATGTCACCGTCAGCTACCGCAAGCCGCAGTTCGACGCCGGCCGCGTGAAGCACTGGCTGCTGCCCGACCTGAACGCCCAGATCGAGGCCGGCTCGATCACGTTTCTGCCGAGCACGATACCGCTCGAGATCACGCCCACCCACGTGCTGCTCGCGCCCGCAGCCGGCGGCGCGCCGGTCGCCCACGCCACCGACTTCGTGCTGCTGAATACCGGCTTCCGCGGCGACCAGCAGCTGCTCGAAATGGCCGGCGTCGAGCTGCGCGGCGAGAATCGCGTGCCCTGCTTCGACCCGGACACCATGGAGACGAATGTGCCCGGCCTGTACCTGGCCGGCACCGTGGCAGCTGGCGTGCAGCAGCGCTACACCCTGTTCATCGAGAACTGCCACGCCCACGCCGGCAAGATCGCCCAGGCGATCACCGGCAGCTGGCCGGCGCGTCTGGGTGGCCCGACCGCGCGCAATTATGATCTGGCCTTCGAGCACATCCAGGCCAACTAGCCCGTGAACCAGCCCACGCCGACAAAAGTGAAGCGCGCCGCCGGCTGCGTGGTATACCGCCACGACACCGCCGGCGCGCTGTGGCTGCTGCTCATTCACGATCGCTACGGCGCCTGGACGCTGCCCAAGGGCCACCTCAAACTCGGCGAGAGCGACGCCGACGCGGCAGCACGCGAGGTGTGGGAGGAGACTGGCGTGCGCGGCCAGCTTGGCGCGCTCGTCGCCGAGATCGAGTACTCAGTGCTCTCGAAGCGGGGCCAGCCGCGCCTGAAGCAGGTGGCGTTTTTCCTGATGCGCGCCGCCGCCGCCGAGGCCACGCCCAGCGCCGACGAGGGCATCACCGCAGCTGAGTGGCACGCCCCAGCCGACGCGCTGGCGCTGATCGGCTACTCGCAGGTGCGCGAGGTGCTGCGGCGCGCCCTGGCGCTGTTGGTATGAGCCGCCCGTCATTCCAATGGCCTACCGCCGATCACCCTGCCGGCCGATGCTGCGCCGCCACGCCCGCGCTATACTGCACTCATCAATCTTGATATAGATCCGGTGCAGCAGCCCCACCGAATCACCAGCCAGGCGCCGAGCGTGCGCCGGCCCAACTGCCATCCAGCGCTGCCGCTCCTCCTTCCACTTTCAGGCCGCCCACGCGCGCGGCCTTTTTGATACCCTCGGCCGTTGTTTGCAGCCACTGAAAGCGCTTTCGGCGGAAGCGCGTAGTTGCGCGCATTACACACATAGTTCGCCGGCATCGCGCCGCAAACATACGCAAATACGCCGTAGCGCCACAGCAGCAATACCTGCCAAAAGAAACAATGTGGTAGCTAATCGAAGCAACAATACCTATTGAGATAATCATCACAATATCGAACAATATATACAAACCAGCCGCAAACACCGTTCGCCTTGACAGAAGAAGCGAACACCGAGTATTATTAGGCAATCATGGATCGAGAATAAATCTGGATACCATTTTTCCTGGTTGCACGCATGACGGTTCGGCCAGCTGAACCGCCGTCTGCTGCACCTTAAAAAGTAAATAGGAGGACACTGTGGATTGGCTCCTATTAGCTGTGCTATTGGTGGTCGGTTTGGCCGCCGGTTATGGCATCAGCTTTTTTGTCTACACGAGCAATTCCAAAAACCGCATCCAGCAAAACGAAGCCGAGGCAAAGCTCAAGCTTGAGGCCGCCCGTTCCGAGCAGAAGGAGATCATCCTGAATGCGAAAGACGAGGCGCTGCGGCTACGGAACGACGCCGAGGCCCAGTTGCGCGAAATGCGCGCATCGATCGCCAAGCAAGAGGAGCGGCTACAGCGCAAAGAGGAAAATCTCGATCGCAAGCTCGAAGGCTTGGAGCGGCGCGAGCGCCAGGTTCAAACCCGCGAGCGGCAGACCGAGCAGATCCAGCGCGATGCCGAGCAGCTCCGCGTACAGCAGCACACCGAGCTCGAGCGCATCTCGGCGCTGAGCCAGGACGAAGCCCGCACCATTATTCTCAAACGGGTCGAGGAGGAGGCCCGCGACGAGTCGGCGCGGCGGATCCGCGAGATCGAGAAGGCTGCCCGCGACGAAGCCGATAAGCTTGCCCGTAAGGTTATCGGCCTGGCCATCCAGCGCTGCGCCTCCGAGTATGTGGCCGAAGTCACGGTTTCGACGGTGGCGCTGCCCAGCGAAGAGCTGAAAGGGCGCATCATCGGGCGCGAGGGCCGGAATATCCGCGCCTTCGAGCAGATCACCGGCGTCGATATTATCGTCGACGATACCCCCGAGGCGGTGACGCTCTCGTGCCACGATCCGGTGCGGCGCGAGGTTGCGCGGGTCGCGCTGATCAAGCTGCTCAAGGACGGCCGCATCCACCCTACCCGCATCGAAGAGGTCGTATCAAAAACCCAGCAGGAGATCGAGCAGATCATGCGCGAGGAAGGCGAGCGCGTGGCCTATGAGGCCAATGTGCAGGGCCTGCACCCCGACTTGATCAAGCTGCTTGGCAGGCTCAAGTATCGCACCAGCTACGGGCAAAACGTCCTCCAACACTCGCTCGAGTGCGCGCTGCTCGCAGCTCATATGGCAGCCGAACTCGGCGCGAATATCAGTGTCGCCAAGACAGCGGCGCTGCTTCACGATATCGGCAAGGCCGTGGATCACGAAGTCCAAGGGCCACACGCGCTGATCGGGGCAGATATCGCGCGGCGGCTTGGCCGATCGCCCGCGATCGTTCACGCTATCGCCGCACACCACAACGACGAAGAGCCACAAACCGTCGAGGCTTTTCTCGTGCAGGCCGTCGACGCGATCTCGGGCGGGCGCCCGGGCGCGCGCCGTGAAACGCTCGACCTGTATATCAAGCGACTGGAAGCACTGGAGACCGTCGCTACGTCGTTCACCGGCGTCCAGCGCGCCTTTGCCATCCAGGCAGGCCGTGAAGTTCGTGTGATGGTTCAGCCCGACTCAATCGACGACCTGGGGAGCATTCACCTCGCGCGCGATGTCGCGAAAAAGATCGAGGAAAGCTTGCAGTACCCCGGGCAGATCAAGGTCACGGTTATTCGTGAAACGCGCGCCGTCGATTATGCTCGGTAAGAGCTATTCCAGTGCAGGGTTGCGGGGTATACGCGAACCCCATTGCCCTGGCTCTTAGAGGAGTCTCGACTATGAACCCCGACATCCACGACTCGGAGACCATCCGACCGGCTTCTACACTAAATTCAACACCACCGGAGGAGGAACGTATGACTACCAATACATCGCAGGCTGCGCCAATCGCACGCGCCGTCGGTGACAGCACCGGCGCCGCGCCCGAGCGCCACACCGCGGAAGTGCTTAAGGTCTCCACGCGATCGCGGCCCAGCGCCGTGGCCGGCGCCATTGCTGGCGTCATCCGCGATAGCGGCATGGCCGAGGTACAGTCGATCGGCGCCGGGGCTACCAACCAGGCGATCAAGGCAGTGGCGATCGCCCGCAGCTACCTGAGCGAAGAGGGTGTCGATATCGTCTGCACCCCGTCGTTCATCGATGTCTCGATCGACGACGAAGAGCGCACCGCTATTCGGCTGTTGGTCGAGCGCCGCGCCTAGCTGTTCTGGCGTCCCCGCAAAACCTACGATCAGCGATCGTATGCCCGCACATAGCGCGGGCGTGCGGTCGCTTTTTGCTGCGCTCGCTAGCGCCGCGGCCCACCGCGCGAGATCACCACCGATACCAGCATCCCGGTGGTAATCGCACCACCCAGGTTCACCGCATCCTGCCACGAGATCAGCCCGCTGAGAATTGGCGCGCCCAGCGCCAGCGCCAGCCATGGCAGCCACGAAGGGATCAGCAGCAGCCGCTTGCGCCGGCCGCTGAGCTTCGAGCGGCTGATCACAATGATCGTGGCAAACCACCCCACCAGCGCAATAACTATCGCACCGGAGACAATCGTAGACATGATCTATTTACTCCTTTGCCATATCGATGCCGGCATTGTACCAGCCTCAGCGCGCCACGGCAACGCATAACGTAGCCCGATAGTACTGAAACACGCCGGTACTCTTGCTTCACAGCACAAAAAGTTCGGCCAAACGGCCGAGCTCGCAAGCCTTGACATTGCGCTACGGGCTGGCTACAATGCTCGCAATGGTGTTCGCGTGATGAGTACGCGCCGTGCCCTCACAGAGATGAAGCGCCGCCGGCTGAGAGCTGCTTCAAGTGCGCACGCGCCGAACGTGGCCCGCGAGAGACCGCGCCGGGGAACACGCGCAGGGTTGAGCCTGGATCGTCTGCTCAGCCAGCGCGCCCAGTAGCCGGCGCCGGGGGTGCCCGTTACAGCACGCACGAGGGTGGCGCACGGCGCCGCCGAATCGGGGTGGTACCGCGGAGGCATGCCTTCGCCCCTGGCCGGGGCGAGGGTTTTTTCGTTGGAAGGGGCCTGTTGTGCGCTTGTTGATCCAGACCACGCGCCGCCTACTTGTTGGCGCGGCATGCTGCTACTGCGTTGTTCTTATGGTTCTGGCTACGCTGTGGGCGCTCGATCCGCGCGCGGCCTGGTGGGTCGAGCTGAGCGCGATGATCGCGCCGTTGCTGTTCGTGCCGCTGCTGCTGCTGCTGCCGCTGGCGCTGGCAGTGCGCTCGTGGCCGCTGCGCGGCGCGGCGCTGCTCACGCTGGTGCTGTTCCTGGCGCTGTTCGGCGGGCGCTTTCTGCCGGCCGCCAGGGCTACGCCCGAGGGTAGGCCGCTGCGCGTGATGACATTCAACCACCTGTTCAGCAACGGCCGCGCCGCCGATGTGCTGGCGGCTATTCGCGCGCAAGACGCCGACGTGGTGGCGCTGCAAGAGCTCTCGAAGCCGGTGGCCGCCGCCATCCAGGCTTCGCTGCGCGACATATACCCATACCAGTACCTGCGGCCGTTCGAGAACCAGCAGGGCCTCGGGATCATTAGCCGCCAGCCGTTCATCAGCGCCGACGAAGTGCAGAACAATGTGCGCGGCCAGCAGGTGACGCTCTCGATCGACGGGCAGACCCTCACAATTATGAATATCCACCTTGGCGGCCCGGTGATCGACACGCGCCATATCGCCGGCATACCGCTGGTGGTGGGCTACGATCCGCAATCGACGGATCGGCAGGTCGGCCGGCTGGCGAGCCTGACCGACGCGATCGACGGGCCGCTAATTGTGATGGGCGATTTCAACACCAGCGACCGCGAGCCACGCTACAGCGTGCTGGCCGCACGTATGCACGACGCATTTCGCGAGACAAGCTGGGGCTTCGGCTTCACATTCCCCGATCACAAGCGCTTCGGCCCGATCACGGTGCCGTTCCCACTGCTGCGGATCGACTATGTGTGGAGCAAGAACGGCGTGCTGCCGGCCGCGGCGCACGTCGAGTGTAATAACACCGGGGCCGACCACTGCTTTCTAGTGGCTGATCTGCGGCTCGCCGCCGCGAATGGAAGGGGGTGATCGCATGCCAGGCGATCATGTAGGTGCCGTTTGCAACGCTCGTATCTACTACAAGGAGCATCGATTATGGGCCTTTCACCACGCTACGACGCGGGCGCCGCCGAGCGCCGCTGGCAAGCAACCTGGGCGCAGCTGGGCCTGCACGAGTTCGACCCGCGCGACCCGCGCCCGCTGTTCGCGATCGACACCCCGCCGCCCACCGTCTCGGGCGAGCTGCATATCGGCCACGTGTACT
>CALLYN010000061.1 GCA_937858455.1 uncultured Kouleothrix sp. | reverse complement strand
GCGCGATCTGCGGCGGCCGGCGTGCCACTGGTGCGGCTATCCGTGCGCGCCCCAGGCGCGGCAGTGCCCGAGCTGCGGCGCGCGGTTCGGGTGAGCGTTCAAGAAAGGACATGATAATTGTCACGTATGAACCTGGACGACGCGCGCGAGTTGATTGAGCGTCACGAGGTGTACGGGTGGATCGCCGTTGGCATCGTGGATGACTACTGCAACGGCGCGCCGCTTGATGTGGCGCGTGTTGAGGACTATGAAGCCGAGGTAAATGCGCGTATTGTCGTTGATGGGCAAAACGCCGTCGAGGGGTTGCCGGGTGACGACGGCATGCTATTTATACTACTGCACAGCAGCGCGAGGCCGTGATGTTTTCGCCCCAGGCGCCGCGCACCACGCCCCGCGCTGCGCCGGCCTCCCCCTGGCTGCCCCACGAGCACACAAACGCCCCGATCTGTGAAGATCGGGGCGTTCGTGCGTTTTCGCCTTGAGGAAGCTTCACTCTAATAAACGCAGCTCGATGCGTTTTTCGTGCATGCTGCCCTACGAGCCCCGCGACACCCACCCTGGCACCGTCCGCGCCAGGATCGGCGCACTCTCACCTGGCGCACGGAACACCACCGCCACCAGGCGGCCGTCGGGCTGGGGGCAAAGATTGCCCTGCCCGCCGACGTGCTGCCAGGCGATCGTCGGGATCGTCGCACCGGGCGCCTGGCGGTAGACGACGTACTGGTACACGGTGCCATTGTTTATTTTGGTTTGCACGCCCCAGAATTGTGCGCCAGTCGCATCCACGTAATAGCTCGGTTGGATGCCGCCCTGGTTCACCCCGCCGATTGATTGCCCAGGAAACTCGGCCATTGTATCCTCCAAACCGGGCGTTGCCGCCCGCTCTCATAAAACGTACAGCGCAGGCGCCAGCCCGAGCGCGCCCGGCGCGCCCGTTTTCGCGATGGTGAGGTATGCGAGCGAGATCGCGCTCGCGAGCCAGCGCGCAGTCGCAAACGTCGTCAGGCCGAGCGGGAGCCACAGGTTCGGCCCCAGCGCGGCTGTTGTCACACTCCCCTGCGCGACGATCGCCCCGGCCGGGCTGATCGTCGAGAGCGTGATCGTCCAGTAGTTACTGCCGTTGTTGGTTGTGAGCACCGACACCCCGAGCGCGAGGCGCGCAGGCGTGCAGTCGCGCCAGATGGGCGTGATGTACGGGTTCGCGTTCGTGGTGTAGGGCGAGATCACGCCCTCGTGCGGCACGAGCGGCAGCGGTGTCAGCGGCCGCTCGCGCGTCGCCAACCGCCCGGACTGCTCCTGGACGCGCGCCAGTTCGCGCAGCATATCCCCGCTCATAGGCTCCTCAGCGCGGCCTGCGAGCGCTGCTGCCCGCCGCCGACCGACACGCGCACGACATCCAGTCGCGCGTCGAACTGTTGCTGCGTGCGCGCGTGCTCGACCGTGAGCACGTCCCCCAGATCGTAGTGCAGCCCACGCGTTGCGCCGTCGGTCTCGCGCAGATCGGCGGTCAGCACGCGCGTCTCGCGCGCCTGCCGCAGCGCCGCATCGGCGACACCTTGCAGCACCGCTGGGGTATCGGTGTCGCTGCTCTCGACAAAGCGCTCGACGCGCCCGAACGGGCTGGCAGCCGCACGCACCGCATCAAAGGCAGTCGCTATCAGGCGGTCACTGCTTTCGCCGGCGCCGCCGGCAATCACGAACGTGGCCGCCTCGCGCCACGAGCGGATGACCTTCACGTTTTCGACTGTGCCGGTGGCCTCAGACAGCACGATCGGCCGCACCGCCACGCCCGCGCGCCGATCGAGACCGCGCTGCCCGGCGTAGGTGCGCAGCTCGAGCAGCGCCGGCGTGATCGCCTCCACCATCGCCGTCAGGTAGGTGCCGGCCGTGGCCGACTGCGCGCACAGATCGCGGATGACCTCGCCGAGCGTGCGCTGCGCGATGTCCGCGACGGGCACACTGGCGCCCTGCGCGAGATCTGGCGCAATCTGGAGATAGGCCGACAGGTCGGCCTGGGTTTCGACGCCGTAGCGCAGGCCAGTATTGATCAGGCTGCCGAGATTTTCACGCGCAAGCGCCTTGATCTGGTCATCGGCCGGCGCGGCCGCGCGCTGCACATACGCGCTATCGGCGGGGTAGTTGATAGTCCGCGTGTGCAGCAGGCAGTTGGTGTGCGCGGCGCGGACAATCGTACTCGTCGCCGAGTCCTCGATCTCCTTGATCAAGAAAATCGCCTGCATATCGATCACCGGCGCGCGGCCGTTGATGCTGCGGCCGATCGCAATCCGGCCATCCTGAACAAACAGCGACGGGTCGGTGCCGAGCGGCGGGGTCAGCACACACTCGCCGACCGCGCCCGGCACGCACGACACCGTATAGTCTAGCGCGGCGCCATCGGCATCGATAAACTGGCTGATGGTGGTGCGATAGCGGCCGAAGGGATCGAATAGGTAGGCAACATAGTCGATCATCGGAAGCTCAGCTGATTCAGGCTCTGAAAGGTCGGTCGCCAACGGATGGTCGCCGACGCCGAGGGGTCGAAGGTCATCAGGCTGAAGACATTCGGCCCTGGTTGCACAAAGAAGTCGCCCTCCTGGCTGCCCGCCACCAGGTAGCTCAGCACATCCCCACGAAAATCACTCACCGCCGAGAGATGCAGCGGGTCGAAATTGATCGTGACGGTCTCGCGCGCGTTCAGGTTCAGGTTGAAGTACACGGTACGCCCGGTGGTGAGGTTGGCGAGCGCATAGACCGGATACGCTCCACTCGGCCCGCCGAACAGCGTGACGATGGGATAGGCCCGGCCCGCTCCCGTGTTCGTGAGGGTCGTGATCTGCCCCGCCAGCGCCGTGCCGCCGGCGTCGTAGCCGAGGTAGATCGCCCCCGACGGCGCGACGGTGATCGCGTTCACCGCATTGGTGCCGGCCGTGCCGGGAATGTCGACCTCCAGCGCCACAAACGTGCTGCCATTCCACAGCGCCAGCTCGGGCAGGATCGGCGGCGGGTTCGTGCCGGCCAGCGCGCCAAAGGTGCCGCCGACGAGGATGGCCCCATCCGCACGCTGCGCCAGCGCGGTCACCGCCGTGCTCGGCCCGGCCACGCCATTGCCCAGCCCGGCCCACGCCACGCCATTCCAGACCGCGATCCGGCTGATGCCCGTGCCCGTAAAATCCCCGCCCGCCAGCAGCCGACCGTCGCGCATCACCAGCAGTGCGTACACCGCCTTGCCCGCCGCGTACGGGTCGCTGCTCGCGCTCGTGCCTACGGTCGTCCAGGCGGCGCCCGTCCAGGCCGCAATCGCGTTCGTGGCCGTGCCGCCGATCGTGGTGAACACCCCACCGGCATACACCCGCCCGTCGCTGCCGGTCACGATCGCGTAGACCGTGTTGTTTGCGCCGGTGCCGAGCGCGCTCCAGGCGCTGCCATTCCATTTGGCCACGCGCGTGGTGTTCGCCACGCCGCCTGCCAGGGTGAACGCGCCGCCGGCATAGACGGTGCCGTCGGGCGCGACATGCAGCGCGTAGACGGAGCCATTCATGCCGGTGCCAAGCGCGCCCCAGCTGCTGCCATCCCAGGTGGCAAGCGCGTCCGCATTCGCGTTCCCGCCGGCGTTGGTGAAATCGCCGCCGACGTACAGCTTCCCCGTGCTATCAAACGCCAGCGTTCGCACCGGGGCGTTGAGCGCCGTGGCGCTGCCCACCACCGACCAGGTGCTGCCGTCCCAGCGCGCCAGGTAGTCGGCGCCACTCGTGCCGGCGTTGGTGAAATCACCGCCGACGTACACCGATCCATCTGGCCCGATCGCAATCGCATTGACGTTGTTGCCCGTGATACCGACGCCGAGCGCCTGCCACTGCCCGCCCGCCGTGCGCATGAGGATGCGGTTGGCATTCGCGATCGACTGCTGCACCGCCAGCGGCCCGCCCTCCTCGCGCACGGCGGTCACATACGGCGCGAACAGTGTAAACTGGAGCGGCACGGCGGCGCCGCTGCGGCTGTCGATCGCGCCCTCGAGGCCTGCGGTGTACAGCGCATCGATTTGCGCGATCTCGCTCGTCGGCGTCAGGCCGTCGTACCGCTCATAGCGCAGGCGCAGCGGCTGCTGGGTGGCGACGCGGTCGCGCGACAGCCAGTCCTCGAGCATGGCCAGCGCGCGGCTCCGCGCGCCGTCGGTGGCCGCGTCGATCCGGCCGACGAGCGAAAACGTGCGCTCGGTCAGCCGCGTGCGCTCATAGTGCGCGCCGTCCAGCTGGGCGTAGGGGCTGGCCACGTGCGCGACGGGGGCGAGCCCCAGGCCGATCACGGCGGTCAGCACGAGCTGGGCAAGGTCAAAGTTCATCAGCATGCCTCCGGCGCGAGTCTGCGCGCTGCGATAGCTGGTGCTGGCGTGCGGCGCGCCATTCCAGCCGTAGGCCGGCGTGGCCGGCTGCGCAATCAGGCCCAGCTGGTCACCGTCGATGTAGGTGGAGCCGGTCTCGCCCGGCTGTATGATCTCGGATTGCACCGCGTCCAGATAGAGCACATCGGCGCCGGCGGCCAGGGCGCCGACAAACAGATAGTAGGTCGCGGTCGCCTGACACGACGCATACCACCGCACCTCCTGCCAGCGCCCGGTTGCGGTGATCGTCGCGCGCGCGAGCGTGCCGCCGCCGCCGTCCTCGAGCTGGCAGCGATAGCGCCGCCCGGCCGTCCCGCGCACGAAGCAGGAAAAGGCGCGCAGCTCGCCCACCACCATGGGGAGGCCCACGTGGCGCACGCCGTCGTTTGCGCCACTCATCGTGATCTGCAGGCTCGCAATGCCCACGGCCTGCTGCGTGGTGACCCGCGCGATGCTCCCGCCCACCGCCGTCCAGCTGGTGGTGCCGGTCTCGAAGCTCGGGTTCGTGATCTCATTGGTGCGCGCGATCGGGATAAGCACACTCACCCAGCCACGCGCGGCGTTGAGCGCCAGGCCGCTCGTGGGGGTGGGTGGGGTGGCGTAGGTCGGCATCATAGGATCTGCGCTCGCATCGTGTAGTAGCCCTGCTGGAGCACGCCGGGGCTGTTATTCGTGTACACCGGCATGGTGTACTGCCGGTTATCCTGGTAGGTCGTCGTGACCGGCCCACCCATCGCCGGCGTTGTCCAGGGCATCGCGTAGCCTGGCCCGCCACCAAACCGCGCGGGCATCCCCAGCATCGTGGCAGCGCTCATGGCGTGGCCCTGGACGGCGCCGCCGTCGGCGCGCACGCCCCGCAGCTGGTGGTTGGGGATGATGTAGCCATTGGAGTTGGGAACAAAGACCTCGGGGCCTTTTTCGCCAACCAGGTACGCTTTGGCGAGTGCGACCGGCCCGCCCGAGGCGCGCGTACCGGAGATGCCGCCGCCCTCGACATGGTCGCCCGCGCCGCTGGTGTAGCGCTTCTCGGTGATGATCACCTCCGAGTACACACGGGCGGGAATATCGGCCAGCTTTTTGCGGATGGCGTCGATGTTCGCGCCGGGCTTGTCCATATCCGCGACAAGCTCCATCGTGTACTTTGCGATCAACGCATCGGCTTTTTGCTTGAGCGAGACGGCCTTATCTTCAGCGTTGCCCCACGCATTCGCCACTTCGCCAACAGAACCAATTGCTCCACTGCCGAAATCCCGTACTGACCGTGCCATATCGCTGAACAGCACCGCCGTGCTATCGCGCGCAACGCCAAAGTGCTGAATGGTCGTTTCTGTGAGTGCCGACGCCTGCTCGTCCGTAATGGCGTGCATCTGGCGCTGGTTTTCGATATAGGCAATGAGTTGCTCCCCGAGCGCCTGGCGTTGTGCAGCAGCTTGCATGGCGTAGGCTTGTGCGGCGGCCTGTTGTTGTTGGTTATAGCCTTCCTGCTCAGCCGTGATGCGCTCTTGGATACCTTGTCGCTGCGCTTCGGTACGCGCCCCTTCTAGCTCCTGCTGCAATGCCTGCATGCGTTGGTTGTGTGTTTGCTGGTTCGCTTCGGTAGTGGCCATGAAGGTCGTTGCGCTGGCAACGAACGCGCTCAGTGCTTCGACGCCTTTTTGGAATACCTTGCCAGCCTCATCCGCCAGGCGGATTTGATCTTCCGTAGAGACGGCTGCTGCTTGGCCAAGTTGGCTGACCCCATCGCGCAGCAGACGCGCATCCTCGATCGCATCCGTCGAACGGAGATGCACCTCATCGTAGCTGGTAATCGCCGCGTCCAGCTTGTTGGCCTGGTCGGTAATCGCGCCGCCCAGCCGGGCAATCTCGGCCTGCTCCACGCGCACCGCTTCCGCGTGCTGCTGGCGGAGTGCCAGTGTGTTCCGGCTGGAGCCCTGGTAATTGATTTCCTTGGCCTGCAACTCCGCCAGCTTCTGGATATGCCCCTGCTGTTCATCGCGCAGCTTCTGGAGCGCATCGACCTGCCCCTGTGTGGCCTGTTTTGCGTAGCCTTGCGCCTGGTTGTACCGCTCCAGCACGGTCTGGGTATTTTGGTACTCCTGCCGCTGCACCGTGATTTGCTCGGCAATTTGGCTGATCTGCTGCTGGAGTGCACGGTAGTTGGCCACCATCGCGCCGACGGCGATCCCAAGCAGGGCAAACGGTCCGAGTGCGGCGGCGACGGCGGCGGCTTGCGCGAGAAAGGCCGTGGTAGCAGCAACGACTTGGGCAATCAGGCCGGGAATGGCGGCAATCGCGGCGGGGATCGAGGTGGCTGCATAGGCGAGCAGGGCCGTCGACAGTCCACTGACCGCCGGAACGCCGACATCGACAAAGATGCGCGCCATGGCCGTCGCGCCCGAAATAACCCCGCGCATCGCCGGCCCGGCCAAATCCGACAGTTGCCCGGCCAGATCGGCGGCGCTCTGCACTACGCCCGTCATCAGGGGGGAGAGTGGCTCCAGCGCGTTCAAGCCCAGCGTTTCGAGCTGGGAGCCTAAGCCCTTGACTGCCCCGCCCAGCCCGGCCATTTGTGCCGATGCCTGGTTGGCGGCCGCGCCCTGCTTCGTGACGGCGGCCAGCATCTTGTCGTAGGCGTCCACGCCGCCGGCCAGCACGATATTGGCGGCGCGTTGCGCATCGCTACCGAAAATCGTATTAATGGCGTTGGCGCGATTAAGCTGGCTCAGACCCGAAAGTGCCTGCGAGAATTGGCCGATAATATCCCGCATCGGCCGCATCGCGCCCTGGCTGTCGTAGATTTCAATGCCCAGCTGCTGCATGGTTGCGGCCGCGTCACTGGTCGGCGACTGGAGCCGCGTGAGCATCGTTTTGAGCGACGTGCCGGCATCGCTGCCTTTGATGCCCGCCTTGGCCATGAGGTCGATCGAGGTGATCAGGACTTCAATCGGGATGTGCGCCGCCGCAAACGACGCACCCGCCTGCTGCACGGCCTGGCCAGTCTGCTGCACTTTGGAGCCGGCCGCGCCGACGCTGGCCGCCATGAGGTCGGCCACGCGCACGGCCTGATCGCCCGAGAGCTTGAACTGATTGAGCGCAGCGGCGGTGTACTCGGCCGCCTCTGCGTCCGCAATCTGGCCAGCGGCGGCAAGCTGAAGCGCGCCCTTGGCCCCGGCCATGGCATCTTCGACGTTGAGGCCCGCTTGCACCAGCGTGTTCATGGCCGCGGCGGCTGAGCCGGCGCTGGTGCTCGGGAGGGTCAGATCGCGGCCCAAGTCTTTCGCGGTCGACGCCACGCGCGCCATTTGGTCAGCCGACGCGCCGCTGTTGGCTTGCAGCACCGCCATGGCCGTCTCATAATCGGCCAGGCCATGCAGGCTTTCACTCACGAACTGCTTGGCCGCGTTCAGTAGCTTGCCGAAGGCCTCCACGCCCAGCGCCCCGATCTTATGCAGCGCGCCGGTGGCGATGCGCTGCAAGGCACTCTCCGCCTGGCCGGCGCCTGCCTCGACATCACCCAGGCTCTGCCCAAGCTGGTGATTGGTGCGCGTGCCCTCGCCGGCGGCGTCCGCCTCGGCGGCCATCTGCTGGGCCAGCAGCGCGATCTTCTGCTCGGTGATGCTGACTTGCCCGCCGAGCCGAGCGACGGCCGCGGCTTTGGCCTGGGCCTGGGTGGAGGCCTCGCCATACTTGGCGGCCGTCTCGGCCAGCTGCTGCTTGAGGATGCCCAGCCGGGTCTGCTGGTCGCGCAGCTGGTTGTTCAGGGTGTCGAGCTTGATCTGCTGGGTGGCACGCGCAAAGGCCGCAGCATCGGCGGATGCCCGGCCCGTGGCCTGCGCAAACGACGCCATCGCGGCATCGCCCCGGCGCATCGTGGCGAAAAATTCTGCGGCGTTTTCGGCGACGAGCCGGACGCCAGAAAGCTCGAGCGTCATACGTCTTTAGGTGTGCGTGATGTGCGCCCCACGGCGCCAGGCGGCGCGCTTCGTTTGTGCCTGAGCGTCGGCCAGCACGGCGGCCATCTGGCGGTCGGTCAGGTAGGCCGCGACGATCAGCGCCTGGTCGTCATCCGGCAGTGCGCGAAAGCTCGTCAGCGTCTCGTTCGCCCACACGGCCGCCAGCATCCAGGTCAGCTCCGGCGTCTCGATCCGCAGCCCCGACTGCGGCGGGTGCAGCGTCCAGATGTTGGTTCCGTGGAAGGTCACCCGAAAACATCTCGGCGGCATCGGCCACCGCCTCCGCGCTCACCCCGCCACCGTACAGCGCGAACATCCACTCGGTCAGCGCCATGGTGTCGCCGCCGGCCGCGACGAGCAGCAGCCAGCGCACCGGATCGCTCGCGCCGTCCAGAAACCGATCGAGCTCGGTCGGCTCGGGCGCCGCATCCTCGGGCGGCAGCTCGGCCAGAAACGCGGCCAGCGCGTCGGCGTCGGCAGCGTGCGCAGCCAGCCCATCGGCGACGGTAGCCGGCTCGACGACGAGCGCCAGCTGCGCGGCCCACTGGAAGGTGCGGATCGCGATGCGCGCCTGGTGGTCGGCGAGCGCGGCCAGGTAGGCCGGGTCGCTCGGGTTGGGCGTGGGCGGCCCGCCAAAGTCGTCCTGAAACGTCGGCGGCTGGGGCTGCGCGTGGCGCAGGCTGCGCGTGGCGCGCTGCGCGAGCTGGATGCGCTGCCAGCTCGAGATCGGGCGATAGGTGATCCCAATGCCCGTGCCAAACCGGTGCTGCCTGGTGGCGGGCGGCGGCGGCGTGCGTGCCATCGATGTGGCTCCTGTGTTCGAGCCGGGCAGGATGGGCCTGCCCAGCTCGTGCGAATCTTAGGCGACGGGCGCGCGGCCGAGCTGCACGCTGCCGAGCGTGCCGCCGGCGGCCGTGCCGACGATGGCCAGCGTGTTGGCGCGCACCCCGCGCGAGCCATTGCGCGGCACTGCGGCGCGGGTCATGCCGCCGTTGGTGACAAAGTTGTTGACGCGGTTGGTGGTGTTGGTCGATTTGGCGAAGCCGTGCCAGGTGCTCACCACGCGCCCGACGCTGCTGGCGGTCACCACCAGGTGGATCACCTCAGGGGTCACCACGGCGATATCGTTCACGGCATCGCCCGAGGCGGTGCCGAGGTAGGCGACGGTCGACCAGGTCTTGCCGCCGTTGTCGGTGTACTTCAGCACGCCCGACGCTGCGCCGACGTAGAACCGGCGCGCATCGACGACGCCGATCGCGAGCGGCGAGGCCACGCTGATGGTGGCCCCCGCGCCCCAGGTCGCGCCGTCGTCGAGCGAGATCAGCAGCGTGCCATCGGCCATGACCGCGCCCAGCACGCCGTTGCGGCCGCGAATGCGGGTGATGTTCGAACTGCCGGCCGAGCCGGTGCGCATCGTGGTAACGCCGGTCAGCGGGGTCTGGGTCTTGTAGATCCAGCCCTTCTGGGCCACGAGATACAGCGCGTTGCCCTCAACCCAGGCATCGGTGAGCAGGTCGGTGGCGGCGATACCTGCGGTCACTTTCGTCCAGCTTGCGCTAGGGATGCCGGTGTCCTGGTCGATATCGGTCACATAGTAGCCCGACTGGGTGGCGCTCCCGGCCTTGTCGGTGACGACGATCAGCTGCTGGCCGAGGGCGCACACCGCCAGGATAGCCTCGGTGTTCGTGATGCCCGTAATCGCCAGGTCGGCCCAGGAGCCGCCATCCACCGAGTAGCGCAGCTTGGGCACGGTCGCGCCGGCTGCCGCGATGCCGACATAGAGATCTTTGGTCTCCACGCCCGCCACGCCACAGAGGTTCGATACGCGGTTGCCGAAGGTCACCTGGCTGGCGACGGCTGAGGGCTGCTGCTCGCCAAACACGAGCGGGCCGACCGGGTACAGGCCATCGAGCGCCTTGACCGTCAGCTTGTCGATCAGCACGCCATCGTCGGCGCGCATCTTGCGGTCGCCGCCGTCGTTGCCGCTGATCAGGCAGTTGGCGGCGATCTCGACATAGGCGGTGAACGCCAGCGGGTTGGTGGGATCCACGCAGGTGCCGGCGTTCATATACACATTGAACGGCACATTGTCGCGGATGAGCGCGGCCGGCACCTTGCCCGACAGCTCGCCGGCCGAGATCTCGAACCCGTCGTAATCGCTGGGCGCGCTCGTAATCGCCGCGCGGGCCTCGTACTGGCCGGGCCGCAGCGGATCGTACCCGAAGTCCGGCTTGATGTCGGCGATGGCACGCGTCACCCCGCCGATCGCGATGTGCTGCCCGTCCATGCCGGCGAGCTTGAGCGCGTTCCCTGGCGCCGCGCCGCCGGGCTGGGTGAAGATGGAAATATCTTTGGATGTGAGATCTTGCCCAGGCATGGTGTGTCTCCTTACACGCGAAAGCCGCGCGGCTGGATGCGCTCGCGGATGGCCAGCCAGGCACGCACGTGCCCGCGCCGGGTGCCAAACGGATTGTTCATGGCCGCGTCTTTGAAGGCGAACTCTTCCTCGCCGCCCTTGACCCGGCTGATGTCAAATTGCCAATGATAGAGCCAGTGGTTGGCCGCCTGGCAGGCGCACGGCTGGCCGCTGATCTCGGCGGCCGCGAGCTGCGCCACGATCGGCTGCCAATCGCGGGCCAGATCGCCGTCGGCGCCGAGCGGCTCGCCCGCGATGCCCGCGACCGTCGCACGCGGGCGGACGGGCGCGCACCAGGGCAGGTACCCCGCGCACGGGTCAATGTGGATAATGCCCAACCGCGCGTCGATCGCGCTGGCGGTGTACTGCGTGTCGCCAATGGTGAGCGCTGCTGCGGCGTCCACCGTCTGCTGCCACATGGCGATGCTGCCGACATAGTTGGCGGCGTCCTGGCTGGCGAACGTGGCAAGGGTCGCGCCCATGTCGTATTGCGCCGGCTTGACCAGCATGGCGCTCGGCCCGCGCACGCTGATGTCGTAGGTGCCGCCGTTCAGCACGGTCGTGATGCGCACGGGCCAGATGCGCCAGTCGTCGCGCTGCCCGGTCACCTGGTCGCTCTCCGCGAACCGTACCACCAGGCTGCCGGCCGGGTCGGTGGTGAGCGCGCTGGCGAGCGTGGCGGTGAAGGTGTCATACAGCCCGTCGCCATTCGCGTCACTGAGCACAATCGCGGGCGTGCCCAGGAGCGTCTCACTGACCGCGCCCAGCGCCTGCAGCCGGCCCTCGGGCAGACGGATCGTCCCATCGGCGGCAATCGGCAGATCGGGCCAGGTGGCGGCCCGCGCGCCCACGGCGTAGCCCAGATAGTCGGCCAGCTTGGCCTCGGCCGCGTCGATCGCGCGCCGGATCTCGTCGCGGCCCACGGCGCCCAGCGACTGCCAGCTGTACTCGCGCACGATGCTCATGCAGCCGTCGGTCACCGGCGCCTTGGCCGGGTCGTGCAGCTGCCAGAAGTGCAGCGGGTGGTACGCCACGATGCGGCGCCAGGTTTCAAGACTGAGAACCATCACACCATCGCATCCACTCGCTGGCCAGCCCCGCCGCCGCCAGCGCGTGCAGGCGCGGGTGCACTTCCTGCCGCATGAACAGTGGACCGAGCTGAAGCGCTTGCATGGCGAGAACCCCAAGGACCCGGACGTTCAGCGCATCGCGAACTGGCATCGTTTCCCTGCGCGCAAGCCCGACGACGAAGGCAAAGAGCACTTCGACGAGTCGAAGCTGACGGCGCTGGAGGCAGAGTTCATCGTGCCTGGAGGGCGCTATGAAGACCTGGCGCTGGACGACCCTTCGGACACGAAGAAGGCCTCGGCCTTTCGGAAGGCGCTGAAGCAGTTCACCACTGGCACGCGTCCGCACCATTGCCTGGTGGAACGCATCGAAATCACGGCGCCGTCACCGCTGCTGGAGCAGGGTGTCCTGCTCATCGACACTCCCGGGCTGGACGATCCGGAACGCTTCCGTGTGAACCTCACGCAAGACGTGGTGAAGGACGTGGACGCGGTGCTGTTCCTGACCAAGTCCGGTGCGTCATACGGGCAGACGGAGAAGGACTTCATCCTCTCGCTGCTGCG
>CALLYN010000060.1 GCA_937858455.1 uncultured Kouleothrix sp. | reverse complement strand
GGCCGCAGCCCACCAGCCGGCGTGCCTGCCTGCCGCCGTCGGCCACGCGATGCTGCTCGAGCGCCGCCGCGTCGAGTTCTGCCACCACTAGCTCGGCGGTCGGCGGCCCGCCAGACACCAGCAGCGTGGCCTCGGCCAGGCCATAGCAGGGGAAGAAAGCCGAGCGCCGGAAGCCGCTGCCCGCGAATGCTGCGGCGAAGCGATCGAGCGTAGCCGCCTGGATCGGCTCGGCGCCGCTGAAGGCCACCTGCCACGAGCGCAAATCGAACGCCGCGCGCTCGTCGTCGGCGATCTTGCGCACGCACAGGTCGTAGGCGAAGTTCGGGCCGCCGCTGGTGGTGGCCCCGAAGCGTGTGATCGCCTGAAGCCAGCGCGCCGGCCGCTGCAGAAACGCCGCCGGGGCCATCAGCGCCACCGGGAAGCCGCCGTACAGCGGCTGCAGAATGCCGCCGATCAGCCCCATGTCGTGGTACGGCGGCAGCCAGATCACGCCCTGGCTGGCCGGCGTATGGCCGAACGCCTGGTGGATCAGCGCCGAGTTGTGCAGCAGGTTGGCGTGCGTCAGCACCACGCCCTTGGGGTCGGCGGTCGAGCCCGAGGTGTACTGGATCAGCGCGATGTCGTCGGGTTCAATGCTGCGCTCGCGCCACTCGTCGGCCTGCGCGCCGGGCAGCCCGTCGGCCGCGATCCAGCGGATCGGCTGAAACAGCGGGTCTTGCGCGGCCAGCGCCCCGGCCAGCTCCATGCTCGGCTGGGTCGTCAGCGCCAGCGCGGGCTGGCAGTCGCGCACGATCGCGCGCAGCCGCGGCAGGGTGCGCCCGAGGCGCGCGGGGTTGGGCGGGTAGGCCGGCACGGCAACCACGCCCGCGTACAGGCAGCCAAACAGCCCGGCGATAAACTCAAGGCCGGGAGGAAAGATCAGCAGCGCCCGGTCGCCTGGCGCGGCGTGCTGCTGAAGCTGTGCGGCAATCGCGCGCGCCGCCCGGTCGAGCGCCGCGTACGAAAGGGTGGCCTCGTCGCGCTCGCCGTCGCGCAGAAATGTGTAGCCGGATTGAGCCGGCTGCGCGTGCGCGCGCGCGCGCGCAAGCTCGACCAGACTCGCGAATATCTGGCTCATCACCACCTCGTTGGACACAGCACCGCGCTGCGGTGCCAGCGGCACAAGCGCCGGGCACACACAGAACTCTCGCCCTGCGGGCGAGATATAAACGCATATTGACGGGTTGCCGGGTGATGATGAGACGAATCGACATTGTGCTGGCGCTCGAGCGAGCACCATACTGCAACCGACGCCTATGTCGTTGAGAGCACCGAACTCATCGCTGAAACGGTTCCCTGTCGATGTATAGCTATCTGGCGGAGTTGAGAGCTGTGGATATGGGCTTGGATACATTGTAGTATCCGAGGCTGAGTATATATCAAGCTTGGGCAAACGTCAAGCCCTATGCTTTTCCGAAGTTTGGCGCAATGCTCGCTCGTGGCTGCGCCACGCGCCGCATGCCAATAGCGCAAAGCCAACGAGAAGCCCCCTCGCCCGTGGTGGGCGAGGGGGATGGGGGAGGGAGCGGGGGGTGATGCGGGGAAGGCCGCCGGCCGGTATTAGAACGGCAGGCCGTTGGTGAGGGTGGTCCAGCGCACCGCCGAGTGGCCATCGGCGCCATACGGCCGGCGCTGCTTGATGATCGGCTGGTAGGCTGGGTTCTGCCAGCG
>CALLYN010000059.1 GCA_937858455.1 uncultured Kouleothrix sp. | reverse complement strand
GGCACGGGGCTGGGGCTGCGGCTGGCGCACAAGCTCGCCGAGCTGCTCGGCGGCAACATCACCCTCGAAAGCGCGCCCGGCGTCGGCAGCACCTTCACGCTCACCCTCATGGGCGAAGCTCAAGAATGATATGGAGGAGACAATGACTAACGACATCGTGACACGCAACAATATACACACCTTCGGCAGCGGCACACAGCCGATCATGTTCGCGCACGGCTTCGGCTGCGCCCAGCCGATCTGGCGGCTGGTGGCACCAGCGTTTGCCGACAGCCACCAGGTTGTGTTATTCGACTATGTTGGCGCTGGCCGATCCGATCGCAGCGCCTTCTCGGCCACGCGCTACGCCACGCTGGCGGGCTACGCGCAGGATGTCGTCGACATCTGCACCGCGCTCGACCTGCGCGAGATCGTTTTCGTCGGCCACTCGGTCAGCGGCATGATCGGCCTGCTCGCATCGCTGCGCATGCCCGAGCGCTTCGCGAACCTGATCCTTATTGGCTCGTCGCCACGGTATATCAATGATCCGCCCGATTACTACGGCGGGTTCGAGCGCGAAGATATCGAGGGCCTGCTCGACCTGATGGAGAAAAACTATCGGGGCTGGGCCAGCTACCTCGCGCCGCTGGTGATGAAAAACGCCGACCGCCCCGAGCTGGCGCGCGAGCTTGAAGAAAGCTTCCACGCGACCGAGCCGACGATCGCGCGCCATTTCGCCGAGGCGACTTTCTTTACCGACAACCGCCAAGATCTGCCGCACGTCGCGGTTCGCTCGCTGCTGCTGCAGTGCCGCGACGATATGATTGTGCCGCAGCAGGTGGCCGAATACCTGCGCGACCACATTCCCGCCAGCACTCTCTGCGAGCTGCACGCCACCGGCCATTATCCGCACGTGAGCCACGCTGCGGAGGTGATTCGGCAGCTCAACCAATTCTTGAGGTAGAGCCATGCTGCCTTCGCCGCATTTGCTGCCAAGGTACAACCTATGAGCGCCCTACTGGAAAACGCGCCGTGCGGTTTCTTAACCGTGGACGAAAACGGCATGATCGTGTATCTGAACACGACATTATGTGTTATGCTCGGGTATACGCCAGCTGAGCTCCAGGGGCAGCATATCAACACAATTTTGCCGGCCGGCGGCCGCATTTTCTACCAGACGTACCTGCTACCGATGCTCAAGTTGGCCGGGGCGTTAGAAGAGGTATATGTGCGACTGCGCGCCAAAGACGCCGCCGATACGCCGGTGCTGCTGAACGCACTGCGCCGCGAGCGCGAGCGCGCCATGCTTACCGACTATGTTGTGGTGTCGATGCGCCAGCGGCGCCAGTTCGAAGACGACCTGGCGCGCGCGTGGAAGATAGCCGAAGAAGCGAACCACGCCGAGGCCGAGGCCCGCGCCGAGGCCGACCGCGCCAACCGCGCCAAGAGCGAGTTCCTCGCCAGTATGTCGCACGAGCTGCGCACGCCGCTCAACACGATCCTCGGCTTCACTGGCACCCTGCTCATGCGCCTGCCTGGCCCGCTCACCGCCGACCAGGATCGCCAGCTCACCATTATCAAGACTAGCGCCCGCCACCTGCTCGCGCTGATCAATGATATTCTCGACCTCGCCAAGATCGAGGCCGGCAAGGTCACGCTCACGCGCGAGCCGGTGCTGTGCCAGGCGGTGCTGGAAGAGCTCGCCGCCAGCCTGCGCCCGCTGGCCGAGCA
>CALLYN010000058.1 GCA_937858455.1 uncultured Kouleothrix sp. | reverse complement strand
GATGCTGGCGGTTTTTCTGCGGCGCGGGCCGTGGGCCATGCTCCAGGCCGGGCTGCCCGAGGCGGCGCGCGCGCACATCCGGCTCGAGACGCTGGCCGAGCTGCCGGGCGCGCTCGAACGGCTCACCGGCTGGTAGAGGAAATGGCCCGAGGCATCACATCACGCCACGCCTTCAGCCTGCGGCCACCGGCACCGCGCGCATGATCAGCAGGCCGTCGCGGCGCTCGACCAGCATGGCGAAGTCGAAGCGATCAAGCTCGCTGGCATACTCAAGGTCGATCGCCGGAAACTCGGGGCGCGCCGGGTCGGCGAAGATCAGGCCCGGCACCGAGTCGTGCACGCGCTGCAGGTATGGCGCCGGGTCGGGCCGCTCGCCGCGCAGCAGCGCGCCCTGGTAGTCGGCACAGGCGGCATCTTCGTCGCCGTCGCGATCGGGATAGATGCCAGTCACGACATACGTGACGCCGGCGGGGGCGTGCTGGCGCAGAAAGCGCACCGTGGCGTCGGCCACCACAAAGCTGCTGGCCAGCAGCAGGCTGGCCTGGCGGCTGCGCACCACGCCCTGCGTGCCAGCGCTGGTGCGCTGGATAAAGCGCGCGCCGGCAAAATCGCGCCCCAGCAGGTCGCCGGGCGAGTTGCTGAAATCAAAGCCCTCGACCGGCAGGCCGTCGACTTCGCCCATCACGAAGCTGCCGGGGAAGCGCTCGCGTAGCGCCAGCGCCTCGGCCACCGTGCCGACCAGTACGATCTCGCCGGCGCCGGCGGCGAAGGCGAACGCGGCGGTGGTGAACGCCCGCAGCACGTCGATCACCACCACAGCACCGGTGGCGTCGCCGCATGTTTCGTTGGTGGCGCGCGCAATCTGCACAGGATTCTCGCTTTCTACATTTGCTCAACGGGCAGCCAGCGGCACGAACACGCGCGGCGTGCCGGCGCACGGGCCGGCGAAGCGCGCGAACACGGGCCCGGTGTTGCCGTCGGCGTCGGCGCCACGCACGAACAGCATATGCCGCACGCCCGGCTGGGCGCACAGCTGCACCTGGGCCACAACCTGCTCGACCGGGGAGTCGAACGCGCCGTCGAGCGGCGCCATGGCTACCGGCGTGCCGCCGGCCCACGGCGGGGTATCGATATACAGCTCGGCGCTGGCGATCGGCCGGTCGCCGTTCAGCGTGTCGTCGATCGTCGCGCTGACGGTGGCGGGCCAGCCGATCTGTGGCCGCAGCTCGGCGCCATCCGGGCGCGCGTCGGGGCCGCGCGCCTCGCGGTAGGGCGCGCGCGCGATCCGGGTGGTGTAGATCATCATCGGGCGCAGAAACGGCCAGTAGTAGCCGTCCACCTCGGCGTAGGGCGGCATGAAGTCGCCGATCTCCCAGATCGATGCGGCCACGCCAAAGGTTCCGTAGGCCCAATCCGCCGCCGTTCCTGCGGTGATGCCATAGCACGGGCCGGTCTGGCACGCTGGCCAGCCGGGCGTCCACTGCGCGACGCGCCCCCACACTGCCGTGAGGTCGGCGAGGTTTGGCGATGGCGTGGACGTCCAGTCGTAGGGGATCAGCAGCCAGGATGTGCCGCTGTGCAGGCTGACGAAGATGCCCGTAGCGGTATCGGGCGCCGGGTCGGCGTCGCCCGGCCCACGCTGGTCGATCAGCAGCGAGCTTGCCAGCGCGGTGTAGCCCTGCACCTCGGGCTCGGAGGCGGCGCCGCGCGCCAGTGCACCGGGGTAGGTCTGGCCGCAGGGCGCGCTATCCCAGCCGCCGTTCGGGCTGCGCCAGTGGAAGCTGTGGTTGCGGTTGAGATCGACGCCCGACTGGGTGTACGCCGTGGGCGGCCAGGCGCACGCGCTCCACGGCGCGCTATCGGCGACGTTCAGGTTTTTGCGCTGCCAGTATGGCGCGTCGCCGCCCATCTCGGTCAGGCGGCGGCCGTCGGGGTTGCCGAGCGGGATCACCCAGATGTCGAGGTCGTCGGTCATCCAGGTGGCGTCGGCGTCGCTGCCGTAGTTGTCGAGCAGCCAGTGAATATAGCGCAGCGCGATCTCGGTGGTGTGCAGCTCGCGCGAGTGGTGCGCCGCAACCCAGAACGCCACCGGCTTCGGCCCGGCGATGCTGCGATTAGTGATATGGACGGCCAGCAGGTCGTCGCCGGCGAGCGACTGGCCTGAGGGCAGCGGGCAGCCGCCCTGCTGCTTACACCAGCTGTCGCCGGCGTCGACAAGCTCGGCGATGGCGGGGTGGCTGGCCACGGCGGCGCGCAGGTTGGCGTACAGCTCGTCGACGGTGAGGTAGCCGCCGTCGAAGGCCTGGGCCGCCGGGCGCGCTTCGTCATCGGTGCGCGCCTGGTCGATCTCGGCGCGCAGGCCGGCGGCGCGCAGCCTGCCAAGCGTGCTCGTGTCGCCGTAGGCCAGCAGGTAGCCGCCCGGCTGCACCGCGTGGTCGGGCGTGGCGAGCGTGGCCAGCAGCCGGTCGCGCTC
>CALLYN010000057.1 GCA_937858455.1 uncultured Kouleothrix sp. | reverse complement strand
CGGCCGGGCGCACGACCGCGCGCACCTGGGCGCTAGCAGCGGCCTGGGGGCTGGCCGCGCTCGTGATGTTCTACGCGCTCGACCCGGCGCTGTGGCCCGATCCGATCGGCCGGCTGCGCGCCTCGCTGCTGTTCAACGTAAGCTACACCACCGGCAAGCAGGTCAGCGACACCGGCTTCGGCTGGGCCTACCAGCTGGTGTGGCTGCTCGGCGCGGTGCCATGGCACCCCGGCGTGTTCCCGCTGATGCTCGACGGGCTGTTTCTGGCGCTGGCGCTGCTGAGCTGGCGGCAGGTGCTGCGCGCCGAGCCGCTGGCCGCGCTGTGGTTCGCGGTGAACCTGCTGTTCCTGTTCTTCTGGCCCACCAAGTGGCCGCAGTACACGCTGGCGCTCAGCGCGCCGATCGGGCTGGCGGCCGCGGTGCCGCTCGGCCGGATGGGGCCACGGCTGCGCGCGGCATTGCGCCGGCGGGGCCGGGTGCCGCGCGGCGCGCTGCTATGGCTGCTGCCAACGCTGCTGCTGTTCGGCCTGATCGGCGTATATCCGCTGCTGCTGCAGACCGCGCTGGCCACTACGTCGTTCAGCGTCAGAAACTTGCGCGGCGGCGCGCTGGGGCTGTGGGGCGGCTGGCTGCGCGGGATCATTGGGCTGCCGCCGGCCGCGCCAAACGCCCCGGCCTACAACGGCCTGGGCGGCATCACGTTTCTGCTGAGCTGGCCTGAATTCTTGAACGTTGTGCGCTTTAATATTACCTGGGTGGCCACAACCATGCTGCTGGCCAGCGCGCTGGGCGTGTGGTTGGCGACGCTGCTCGCGCGCCGCGGCCTGCGCGGGCGCACGCTCTGGCGCATGCTGTTTATTCTGCCGTGGGCCATCCCCGAGTTCGTCGGCGCGCTGGTGTGGAGTACGATCTTCGACGATCAGTTCGGCCCGGTCAACCTGCTGACCGGCCGCTCGACCAACTGGCTGGACGACACCGCGCCGCTGGTGAATATCGCCGGCTGGCTACGCCCGCTGACCGACCGGCTGGCGGCGTGGCACCTAGCGCCGTTCAGCGAAACGCTTGGCTTTATCGGCAGCGCGCTCAGCCCCACCAAAGGCTTTCTGGTGCTGGTACTGGTGAGCGTGTGGGTGGCGTTTCCTTTCATGATGCTGATCAGCACTGCGGCGCTGCGCGGAATCCCGGCCGAAGTGCTCGACGCTGCGCGCGTGGACGGCGCCGAGGGCTGGACGCTCTGGCGCAGCATGACCTGGCCGCTGATCCGGCCCGCTGTGCTTTCGGGCATGCTGCTGCGCGGCATCCTGCTGTTTAACGCCTTCCACATCCCGCTGATGCTGTTCAGCGACCCGCAGCGCCCCGGCGCCGTGCCGCTAGCGATGGTCGGCTACTTTGTGATTCGCTACGACTCGGACTACACGCTGGCCGCGCTGATCAACACGGTGGTGCTGGGCCTGGCAATCGCGCTGGTGTGGCTATTCAACCGGCGCACGCAGGTGGCCGAGGGGGTGCAGTATGTTTGAGCGACCCATGGGCTGGCGGCGGCAGATCGCTACGCAGGCGAGCCTGGCGCTGGCCGGGCTCTTTGTGCTACTGCCGATCGCCTGGATGCTGCGGCTGGCGTTCGACGGCGCGGTAGCCTCGCGCCCCGGCGACGCGCGGCTGCTGCCGGCAAAGCCAACGCTCGATTTTTTCGCGCAGGCGTGGGCCGCGCCTACCTCGAACTACTCGTTCGCGCACCTGCTGGGCAATAGCCTGCTGGTGGCCGGCAGCACCGCGCTGGTGGCGCTGATATTTGGCGCCAGCGCGGCGTACGCCTTTGCGCGCTACCGTTTCACCGGCCAGCGCGCCGGCCTGCTCGCCACACTGGTGATGCTGATGCTGCCGCCGGCCGGATTCACCGCGCCATACTTTATCTTCTTGCTGTCGCTGGGGCTGCGCGGCTCGCTGCTGGGGCTGATCGGCGCGTACTGTGCGATCGCGCTACCGTTCGCAATCTGGACGGTACGCAACGCCGTGCAGAGCATCCCGACCGAGCAAGACGAGGCGGCGATGCTGGAGGGCGCATCGCGGCTGCGGATCTTTGCGCAGGTGATCGTGCCGCAGATCACGCCAGCGCTGGCGGTGGCGCTGTTCATCGCATTCTTGCTGGCGTGGTCGGAGTTTGCGCTTGGCTGGGGCCTGATCAGCGACCCCGAGCGGGTGACGCTGGCGATGGGCCTGTATACCATGCGCGGCACCAGCTCGATCGCCTGGGGGCTGCTGAGCGCCACCGCGCTGATGGTGGCGCTGCCGGTGCTGGTGCTGTTCTACCTGCTTGGCCGCTACCTGCTGAGCGGCCTGACGCTGGGAACGGCCGGCGAGTAGCCCGGCGCTAGTTGCCGCGATTGCCGGCGCGCGGCTGGGCGCTCAGCTCGACCTCGCGGTCGTCGCCGGGCGACTCGCGGAGCAGCGACTGGATCACCTGCGCGCTGATCGGCCCCTCGCTCACCACCGAGCAGATCAGCGTGGCGCGCAGCTCGTGCAGGTCGCGCGCGAGCACCCGCAGCATTTCGCTGAACTGCACGTGATACCATTCGGCCCGGCGGTTGGCGTCGGCCAGCTCGTCGCGCAGCGCCGCAAGCGCGATCGATTGCTGGTCGAGGCGCTGCTCGATGCTCAGCAGGTGGTGCTCGATGCTGGCAAGCGGATCGGTTGGGATGGATAAAGACTGCATTGCTCCGCTCCTAGGAAGGGCCAAAGTTAAAAATTTGTTATCTCATGCTAAGTCTAGCACGCGGCGGCGCACGCTTCAAGCGGTACGATAGTCCCCATCGGGTGGCGTACATTTGGCAGGGCCGGTGCGACAGCCTAGGCTCATACCAATAGGATAGGAGTTACGCACTTGCGTGATTCGGCTTCCTCAGGCTACACGATTGAGCCTGCGGCAGCATGGTACGTGTTCATCTTCTGTGTGCAGTTTTTCCGCGCTCCGCGCGGAAAAACTGCACACGATACGGAGAAGAGTACCGCTCTGCCGAAGGCAGAGGGTGCCAACTGCGTAGGTCCTATAGGAGTTACGCACTTGCGTGATTCGGCTTCCTCACGGTACGCGATTGAGCCTGCGGCAGAGCACGCCAACTGCGTAAGCCCTAACCAACTGCAATGCCCTGCTCGGCAAAGCCGGGCAGGGCATTGCAAAAGGAAATTTCGGGGGCGGCTTCGCCGCCCCGAACCGCCACATATGGCAGGTGCTCAGGCGGATGCGGAGCGACACGAAATGGCCGATGGTGCTTCAGCTACCGGTGACGACGGCGTACACCAGCGATTCGGGCACGTCGTCGCGCACCAGCGCCTGGCCTATCGCGGTAGGCAGCACCCAGCGCACCCGCCCGGCGCGCACCTTCTTGTCGCGCAGCGTGCGCTCGATCAGATCCTCGGGATCCATGCCCGCGGGGATAGCGGTGGGCAAGCCATAGGCCTGCAGCAGCCGGCGCTGGCGCTCGACAGCGGCGGCGCCCCATATGCCCATGCGTTGGGCAATCTGCGCGGCCAGATCCATGCCGATCGCCACCGCCTCGCCGTGCAGCAGCGCGCCGTAGCCGCCGGCGGCCTCGACGGCATGGCCGAGCGTGTGGCCATAGTTCAGCAGCATGCGCTCGCCGGTCTCGCGCTCGTCGGCATTCACCACGTCGACCTTCACCTTGGCGGCGCGGTGGATGATCTGGGGAAGAGCCGAGAGCCCCGAGCCAGAAGCCGGCGGCGCGGATGCCTGGCTCTCGAGCATCTCGAACAGCCCGGCGTCGCGGATCACGCCGTGCTTGATCACCTCGGCCCACCCGGCGCGCAGCTCGCGCGGCGCCAGCGTGCCGAGCGTATCGGTGTCGCTGAGCACCAGGCGCGGCTGGTGAAACGCGCCGATCAGGTTTTTGCCAAGCGGGTGGTTGACGCCGGTCTTGCCGCCGAGCGCGCTATCGACCATGGCCAGCAGGGTGGTGGGCAGCTGAACGAGCGCGATGCCGCGCAGCACCGTGGCGGCCACAAAGCCCGCCAGGTCGCCGACCACGCCGCCGCCCAGCGCCAGCACCGCGTCGCGGCGCTCGACATTGCCGCCGATCATCCAGTCGTAGCAGCCAGATACGATCGCCAGATCCTTGCTGGCCTCGCCCGAGGGCACCACGTGGCTATCGGCGGTGTAGCCGGCCGCACGCAGCTCGCCCAGGAGGCGCGGGCCGTAGTGCGGGAACACCGCGCTATCGCTGATCAGCCAGAGCCGGCCGCGCAGGCCCAGCTCGGCCAGGCGCGCCGGCAGCTCGCGCAGCAGCCCCGGCCCGACCACGATCGGGTAGCTTCCGGCGGGGGTGGTGATGGTCAGCTGTTGGTTTGGTATCATCGTTGTCCTATCAAAAGCCCGAGCCAGACCGATGTGCGATCATCCACAGATGACACAGATGATGATTATGTCTACTACAGCGATTGGCGTGGGCTGCACGCCTGTATCTGATCGCTCTACCGACTGTGTGGCTGGCCGCGCGGGCGCAGCGTAGCGTAGAGCCGCTCGCCGAGCAGCACGCGCCGATGCTGGCGCGCCGCCGCGTCGGGTGTGGCCCAGAACGAAAGTGCGCCGTTGGGCGCGTAGCTGGCCTGCAGCGCAGCGAGCACGTGCTTGCAGTTGATCCCGCCGTGGCGCGCCCACTCGCAGGTGCAGTGGCCGGCGAGCGCCGCCGGCTGCAGGGCCACCTCGTAGTGCCTGTCGGGCTGGCTGGCGCTCTCGACCCAGTAGCGGCCGTGGTCGGGGTCGCGCGGGATCACCAGCAGCTCGCGGCTGTCGTGCTGCAGGCGCTTGATATTCACAATATTCCGCGGCAGCGGCGGAATGCTCGTCTCGTGGATCATGGCAGTACCTTGTATTCATATAGGACTTACGCTGTTAACGTGCTCGGCCTTCGGCAGGGCGGTACCATATTCACAATAAAACCAGCCGCCGGGCTGGTTGATCGTAGGCTGGCTGTGTGGTTCCCGTGCGCCGCGCCGAGTGGCGAATTTGCGATTAGGAAGCCGATCGACGCAGGTATAGTATACCACATTTCACGCGTTATGACAAATCAGAAACCACAGTGATGCCGCCAGCCAGCAGCACGCGCTCGGCCACTTCCTCGGCCGAGCGCGCCTCGGTATCGATACGGGCGTCGGCGGCTTCGGCGTAGAGCGCGGCGCGGGCCGCGCGCAGCGCTGCCAGCCGCGCGGCCATATCGCCCTCGAGC
>CALLYN010000056.1 GCA_937858455.1 uncultured Kouleothrix sp. | reverse complement strand
CTCGGCCGCAAGCCCCGCCACCGCCGCGGCGATCCGCCGGTCGTCGCCGCGGGCGTCGTCGCCGCCGACCAGGTGCACAATCACGAGCTGATTGTTGGTCGCGGCGGCGAGCCGGGCAATGCCGGGCAGCGCGGCCAGCTCGCTAGCTGTGCCGGCCGTCAGGAATAATAGCGATCCGTCGAGCAGCGTCATGCCTCCTCCAGTCGTGGCGATTGCCCATTTCAATGTAGAGCTTTTGTACAAACGTTGTACAACTTTGCAGGATGAGTGTTTCGTATTATAATCTACGCATCACAGTTGCTCAACTGAATAGCTTGATTTGATGGGTTTTTCCACGCAGATTTGCCGGCTTTCGCTTGGCGCCCAGCGTGTATCGAGCCAAAAGATTGTAAACTATTTCGCAATGGTGCAAATATAATGTCGATGTACACAGCCGAACAGCTCGAACGCCGCAATCGCAGCTTCTGGACGCGCGTGCAGGCGGTTCTGGCGCCAACGCAGTTCGTAGCCTTCCTGGCCAGCTTCGGGCTGGTCGTGCGCTTTCTCGCCACCGGCCAGGGCTACGCGGTTGCCAATGCCAGCGTGCTGGTGAAGATCGCGCTGCTCTGGCTGATCACGATCACCGGCATGATCTGGGAGAAAGAGATCTTCGGGCACTACTTTCTGGCGCGCGAGTTTTTCTGGGAGGATGTGGGCAACGCGGTGGCGATGCTGACGCACAACCTGTACTTCCTGGCGCGCGCGCTGCACTGGAACGACCGCGCGGTGATGACGCTGATGCTGCTGGCGTACTGCACCTACCTCGTCAACTGCGCGCAGTTTGTGCGGCGGGGCATCCAGGCCGGGCGGCAGCGGCGCCAGATGGCGCGCGGCGCGGAAGCTCACGGGCAGGATCCGGCAGCCCCTGGCAACCAGGGCCTGCTGACTTCCGACTAACGAAACATATGAACACATACGCAATCGTAATCCCCGAGCCAAATCGCGTCGAGATGCGCGAGGTGCAGCTGACCGAGCCTGGGCCGGGCGACGTGGTGGTGCGCACCTTCTACACCTCGATCAGCGCCGGCACCGAGCGCATGCTGCTGGCCGGGCGGCTACCGCACCCCATGCTCAGCTTTCCGATCGTCCCCGGCTACGAGACGGTCGGGCGCGTGGCGCATGTCGGCGCGGAAGTGCCGCCAGGGCTGGTGGGCCAGTGGGTGTATATTGGCGGGGCGCGCTGCTTCGCTGGCGTCAACCCGGCCTGGGGCGGCCAGTCGGCCGTGCTGATCGTCGACCACCAGCGTGTAGTGCCGCTGGGCGGCGTCGAGCCGCAGCAAGGCGTGCTGCTGGCGCTGGCCGCCACCGCGCTGCACGGCGTCGACCTGCTGGGCGGCGCGGGCATCGACAGCTCGCGCGTGCTGGTGCTGGGGCAGGGGCCAGTGGG
>CALLYN010000055.1 GCA_937858455.1 uncultured Kouleothrix sp. | reverse complement strand
AGGGCGGGCGGCCGCCCTCTGCCGCGGGGCACGGGGGCGCGTAGCCCCCGAAAGCCCGCCCCGAGAGGGAGAAGGCGCGCACGATGCGCGCCCTACGAGAAAGGCCGTACCACCATCAACGCCGTACGCTCATGCCTTGCGGCGCACAATACCGTGTCGTTTTGCCACGAGGCATGCGCCACAAGGCCGTACCACCATCAACGCCGTACGCATATGTCTTGCGGCACACAATACCGTGTCGGTTTGCCATGAGGCATGCGCCACAAGGCCGTGCCAGCATCAACGCTGTACGCATATGTCTTGCGGCGCGGAGTGACGTGTCGGTTTGCCATGAGGCATGCGCCACAGGCGTAGCGGGAGCAACGACATTCATTACGGGGTCTGGGGCAGCGCCCCAGCGGGGGAGTGCAGAGGGCGGGCGGCCGCCCTCTGCCGCGGGGCACGGGGGCGCGTAGCCCCCGAAAGTCCTCTCGCGGGGCGCGGGGGCACGCAGCCCCCGAAAGCACCCACAGATCAATGCATCCACAAGAGGAGCCTCATGCCGCTGCTGCAGCCGATCACCACGCGCACATTCTACATCCCTGGCTCAAACAACCTGGGCATCGTCGCTACCGGCGACGGCGGCGCGATTGCCGTCGACACCGGGCTGGATAAAGACGCCGGCCGGCTCATCCGCAAGGCGCTCGACGAGGCCGGTCTGGTGCTGCGCGCGATCGTGAATACCCACCACCACGCCGACCACATTGGCGGCAACGAGTTTCTGGTGCGCAACATTCCTGGCGTGCAGGTGTACGCGCCGCGGCTCGAGGCCGCGCTGATCGAGCACCCGCTGCTCGAGCCGGTGTACCTGAGCATGGGCGCGCGGCCGATCGCGCCGCTGCAGAACAAGTGGCTCCTGGCCAAGGGCGTGGCAGTGAACCAGATCGTCGATGGTTCGCGCCTGACGATCGGCGACGTGGCTTTCGACGTCGTGGAGCTGCCTGGCCATAGCCTGGGGCAGATCGGCCTGGCGTTTGACGGGGTGTGCTTCGCCGCCGACGGCTTCTTCGGCCCGGCGATCTTGCAAAAGCACGGTATCCCCTACGCGCAGGACGTGGCCGCGCAGCTGGCGAGCCTCGGCCGCCTGGCGGAGCGCGGCGAGCTGCTGTTTCTACCAGGCCACGGCGAGCTGACGCCGCGCGACCGGCTGGAAGACCTGCTTGCGCTCAACCAGGCAGCGATCGAGCGCGCCAGCGACACCGTCTGGGCAGCGCTGGCTGAGCCGGGCGACCTGTACGCCGTGGCGCGGCGCGCGCGCGCCGCGCTGGGCCTGGCGCTAGCCGGCATCCCGCAGTACGCGATCTTTGCCTCGGCCGTGTCGGCGCACCTGGCGCACCTGCACGCCAGCGGCCGCGCGCGCGTCGACCTCGCCGACGAGGGTATGATCTGGCAGCGAGCGTGACGGCCCAGGCCGTGTGAGTGGTGAGCAGCTATGCCCGAGACACAACCAGCCGGCTTGGCGGTCGAGACGATCATTCGCGCGCGGTATGCCGAGACAGATGCAATGGGCGTGGTGCACCACGCCAGCTATATCACCTGGCTTGAGGAAGGCCGCACCGAGCTGTTTCGCGCGCTCGGGCTGCCGTACCTGCAGATCGAGGCGGCTGGCTATTTCGTGATGCTGACCGACCTGCACGTGCGCTACCTCGCTGCGGCGCGCTACGACGACCGCGTGGTGGTGCGCGCCGAGCTGGCCGAGGTGCGCAGCCGCCAGATCGTATTCGCCTACGCGCTGCACCATGCCGATACAGGCGCCGCGCTGCTGACCGCGCGCAGCGAGCACGTGCTGGTGGCCCGCGCTACCGGTCGGCCGGCGCGCATGCCCCCCGCTATGCTGGCGATCATCGAGCGCGCGCTGCGCGCGCCGTAGGGCAGGCTAGCGCGCCGGGCGTGGAACGAGCCGCGCCGATATGCACCAAGGAGGTAAGCGTTGCCACAACCGCCGGCCTCAGGCGACGCTGAAGCGCCCGCTGTGCCGCGCCGCAGCGCACGAATCCCGCGCTGGGCAATCAAGCTGCTACTGCTGCTGGCCGGGCTGCTGGTGTTTGTGCTGGCGCTGCAGATCTTGAAGCAGGGCGCGCGCGACTACGGCCGCGCGATCATCCAGTACCTGGACGTCGGCAGCGCCACCAACTCGCTCGGCTTTGGCTGGCTGCTGGCGTACATCTTTCTCAGCGGCTCGCCAGTAGCGGCCATCGCCGTGTCGTTCTTCGCCGCCGGCACGATCAGCGCCACCCAGGCCTTCACCATGATCACCGGCTCGCGGCTGGGCGCCTCGTTTATCGTGCTGTTCGTCGGCTTCGTCTACTACCTGCGCGGCCACCAGCGCGCGGCCAGCGTGTCGATCGGCGTGCTGGCGCTGCTCACCACCGCCGCGATCTACCTGCCGGCGCTGGCGCTGGGCTACTGGCTGCTGACATCGGGGCTGTTCGCGGGGCTGCAGGTCGGCGCGAGCGCGCCAGTCGCCTCGCTGATCGATCTGCTGTTCGACCCGCTGCTCAGCGCGATCAAGCACAGCGGCCTGCCGGGCTGGAGCGTATTTCTGCTGGGCATTGGCATGCTGCTGCTGGCGTTCAACCTGCTCGACCGGGCGCTGCCCGAGGTGCACGCCGAGCGCAGCTCGTTTCAGCGCATCGGCACGCTGGTGTACCGGCCGGTAGCCATGTTCTTGCTGGGCTGTGCCGTCACCTCGCTCACGCTCTCGGTGTCGGTGTCGCTGTCGATCCTGGTGCCGCTTTCGGCCAGGGGGCTGGTGCGGCGCGAGAATACGCTGCCGTATATAATGGGCGCGAACATCACCACGTTTATCGATACCCTAGTGGCCGCGCTGATCAACGGCGGGCCGGCGGCGTTTACGATCGTGCTGGTCGAGATGATCAGCGTGGCCGTGCTGTCGCTGCTGGTGCTGTCGCTGGCCTACCGCCCGTTTGAGCGCGCGATCCTACGAGCGCAGGAAGTAATCATCCGCAGCAACCAGACGCTCGGCGCGTTCTTGTGTATCATGTTGATCATTCCGGTGATACTGCTGCTGGTGAAGTGATATCAAGAGCCAAAGCAGAGCGGTGGAGCGGAAAGCGGAGAGCGGTGGAGCGGAGAGCGGTGGAGCGTTATGCCTCAGGGCGAACCCACACCCGAATCCGCGCCACGAGGCATGCGCCACTGGCGCAGCGGCAACCACGGCATTCCTTAGGCTCACCCGATTGGGAGAAGGCGCGCACAATGCGCGCCCTACGGGAAGGCCGTGCCAGCGGCAATGTCAGAGGCGCATGCCTCACGGGGCGCAGTGACGTGTCGGTTTGCCACGAGGCATGCGCCACCGGCATAGCGAGAGCGGCGACGTCCTTTTACGGGGTCTGGGGCAGTGCCCCAGCGGGGGAGTGCAGAGGGCGAGGGCGCAGCACCCGAACGCTCACGGAGGGAAACGGTGGCGCGCAGCCTCCGAAGGCTCACCCGATTGGGAGAAGGCGCGCACGATGCGCGCCCTACGGGAAAGGCCGTGCCAGTGGCAACGTGAAAGGCTCATGCCTCAGGGCGAACCCACACCCGAATCCGCGCCACGAGGCATACGCCACGGGCGTCGCAAGAGCGGCGGCATCCTTTTACGGGGTCTGGGGCAGTGCCCCAGCGGGGGAGTGCAGAGGGCGGGGGCGCGACGCCCCCGAATGCCCACGGAGGGAAACGGTGGCGCGGAGCCCCCGAACGCCCTCGCGGGATGAAAGTGGGGCACGGGGGCGCGACGCCCCCGAACGCCCACGGAGGGAAACGGTGGCGCGCAGCCTCCGAAGGCTCACCCGATGGGGAGAAGGCGCGCACGATGCGCGCCCTACGGGAAAGGCCGTGCCAGCGGCAATGTCAGAGGCGCATGCCTCACGGGGCGCAGTGACGTGTCGGTTTGCCACGAGGCATGCGCCACCGGCATAGCGAGAGCGGCGGCGTCCTTTTACAGGGTCTGGGGCAGTGCCCCAGCGGGGGAGTGCAGAGGGCGGGCGGCCGCCCTCTGCCGCGGGGCACGGGGGCGCGACGCCCCCGAACGCCCTCGTGGGACGAAAGTGGGGCACGGGGGCGCGACGCCCCCGAACGCCCACGGAGGGAAACGGTGGCGCGCAGCCCCCGAAAGGGCTCGTGGGACGAGAGCTGCCGCTAGCCAGTGTAGGGCTATGCAATGAAGATCTTACTGTATGCTGGCGCGGCGCCCTCGCGCGACTCGGTGCTGCAGTTCAGTGTTCCGATCGTGCAGCGCTGCGCCAGCGCGCTGACGCTGCTGAGCGGCGGCGGCGCCGAGCGACAGGCGCTGCTCGACGACGCGCTGCGCCGCGTGGCCGCGCCGCCGCACGTAGCGGTGACGCTCAAGTCGCTGCCGGGCAATGCCCAGGCGGCCATTCTGGCGGCGGCGCGCGCCCAGCCCTACGATCTGGTGATCCTCGGGCGGCTGCACCAGCCGCTGGGGCGGCTGCTGCCGGGCGCGCACAGCAAAGCGATCGCCCAGCGGCTCGAGCCCTCGGTGCTGCGCGTGCACGCCTCGGAGGCGAGCGCCGATCCGGTCGCGTGCCAGAACTGCCACGGCGGCACGCACGCCGAGCCGCAGGCGCTGTTCGCCACGCGCACCCCCGAACCCAAAGGGCCGGTGGCGGGCGATGAGACCATCGCCGCCGCCGTTGGTTGCCCGGTCACCACCGCGCGGATGAGGATCCCATGGGCCTGAGGGCGCTGGTGGTGGACGACGAGATGTTCATCCGCGAGGTCGCCGCGTCGATCCTCGAAGACCTCGGCTACGCCCCGCTCCTGGCCGGCGACGGCGTGTCGGGGCTGGAATTGTTCCGGGTCTACCGCGGGGCCGTGCGGGTGGTGGTGCTCGACGTGGTGATGCCCGGGCTGACCGGCGACCGGGTGCTCGCCGCGATCCGGGCCGAGTCGCCGGACACGCCGGTGGTGCTGGTCAGCGGGTACACCGACCGCCGCACCCCCGACCCGGCCGACGCCGGCGGG
>CALLYN010000054.1 GCA_937858455.1 uncultured Kouleothrix sp. | reverse complement strand
CAGCCGCGCCAGCAGGCCTGCCGGCAGCCGCGCGGCCTGGTTCAGCCGGTTGGCGGCGCGATACAGCCCCGGCTCCCAGGCGGCCGGCATCCAGGTTGGCAGCTCGAGCGCGCGCGGCCCGCCCAGGTCGGCGAAGTCGAGCTTGCTGAGCGCATCGCTCAGCCGGTCGAGCATGATCGCCAGCAGCACGATCGCCAGCCCGGCCTCGAACGCCTGGCCCACCTGCAGGCGCTGCAGCGCCACCAGCACCTCGCTGCCGAGCCCGCCCGCGCCGATCATGGCGGCGATCACCACCATGCCCAGCGCCATCATGATCGTCTGGTTCACACCGGCCATGATCGCCGGCAGCGCCAGCGGCAGCTGCACTTTGAACAGGAGCTGGCGCGGCGTCGAGCCAAAGGCGCGCGCGGCCTCGATCGCCGGCGGGCTGACCTGGCGAATGCCCAGGCTAGTGAGGCGAATGGCTGGCGGGATGGCGTAGATCAGCGTAGCCACCACCGCCGGCACGCGCGCGACGCCGAAGAATAGCAGTACCGGGATGAGGTACACAAACGCCGGCATGGTCTGCATCGCGTCGAGGATCGGCCGCAGCACCGCGTCGAAGCGATCGCTGCGCGCGGCCAGCACGCCCAGCGGGATGCCCACGAGCAGCGCGCACAGCACCGAGAACGCCATCAGCGCCAGCGTCTGCATGCTCTGCTCCCACAGGCCGAACAGGCCCATCAGCAGCAGCGCGGCCATGCAGCCGAGCGCCAGGCGCGCGCCGGAGAGCAGGTAGCCCAGCAGGCCGAAGCCCAGCACCAGCGCCGGCCAGGGCGCCTCGAGCAGGATGTCTTCGGCGAAGCGCATGCCGGCATCGATGGTGGCGCTGAGCGGCTCGAAGAAGTACACGAAGATCGGGTGGCTCGCGCGCGCGCCGATCACCCAGCTCTGAAACGCGTCGACCTGCGCGCGCAGCCCCAGGTTCCACGCCGCCGGGAACTGGCTGCTGGCCAGCGGCACGAGGCGCAGCGCCGCGCCGGCAAGCGCCAGCAGCGCCACCACCGCCAGCGGCGCGGCCAGGCGCTGCCAGAACCGTTGGGTGTTTGGAAGCGCCTGTGCGGGTGTGGTCATAGCACGCACCTCGTGAGCGTTTGATGGTTCCGTGGGCACGATCGCCTGGCGACTGGTTCGGCGGAGGCTCAGCGCTCGCCCGCCAGTGCCTGCAGCACGCGCGCCCGGTCGATATAGCCCAGCGCGCGGCCGGCGCCGTCGAGCACCGCCATCGGCCGGTCGGTCGCCACCAGCGCGGGCATCACATCTTCAAGCTTGGCGTCGGGCGCGGCGGTAGGGCAGCCGCTGCGGTCGAAATCGGGCGGGCAGGGCGCCATGATCGTCGCCGCAGTGATCACCTTGGCGCGCGGCGCGTCTTTCACGAAGGCGTTCACGTAGTCGTTGCGCGGGTTGAGCACCAGCTCTTCGGGGGTGCCAACCTGCACAAACTGGCCGTGGCGCATGATCGCGATCCGGTCGCCGAGCTTGAGCGCCTCGGCGAAGTCGTGGGTAATAAAGATGCTGGTTTTGTGCAGGGTGCTCTGAAGCCGCAGCAGCTCGTCCTGCATCTCGCGGCGGATCAGCGGGTCGAGCGCGCTGAACGGCTCGTCGAACAGCAGGATCTCGGGGTTCACCGCCAGCGCGCGCGCCAGGCCGACGCGCTGCTGCATGCCGCCCGAGAGCTGGCGCGGCAGGTGGTATTCCCAGCCCTTCAGGCCCACCAGCTCGATCATCTGCGCGGCGGTTTCCAGCCGCTCGAGCTTCTTGACGCCGCGCACCTCCAGGCCATACGCGACATTGTCGATCACGCGGCGGTGCGGGAACAGCCCGAAGTTCTGGAACACCATGCTGATGGTGTGGCGGCGCAGCTCGCGCAGCTCGGCCTCGCCCATCCGCATGATGTCGCGCCCATCGAACAGGATCTCGCCGCGCGTCGGGTCGGTGAGGCGCGAAACACAGCGCACCAGCGTCGACTTGCCGCTGCCCGAGAGGCCCATCACCACGAACGTCTCGCCCTTCTGCACCTCGAACGAGACGCCGCGCACCGCCACGACATGGCCGGTCTGCTCGAGCACCTGGGCGTGGGTTTGCTCGGGGCTGATCTGGCTGATCACGCGCTCGGGGGTGCGCCCGAACACCTTCCACACGTCGCGGCAGATGATTTTGGCTGAGCTACCGGTTTCGCTCACGCTGTCTCTCTTTCAATCGAGGCCGCCGAAGGGCCTGCGCAGCCGGCGTTTTCGGCCTTCGGCAGATCCGTGAGGCCCGGTCTGCCGCGCCCGGATGCGAGGGCATTCAGGCGCAGCAGATCGAGGTACCGTGCCGTGGGCCGCCTACTTGCCCGGCGGCAGCCAGGCCTTCCACACCGCCTCGTTCTTCGTCACCCAGTCGCGCGCGGCCTGCTCGGCGGTCTTCTTATCGAGCTCGACCGCGGCGATCATGCCGATCTGATCTTTGTCGCTGTACTGCATGTTCTTGAGGAACTGGTACGCGTCGGGCGCTCTGTCCTTCAGGCCGTTCCAGGCGATCTTGAACAGCACGTCTTTGGGGTAGTCGCAGGCCACGCCGCCATCCTTGGCCTTGGAGTAGCAGGCGTCGGTGTACTCGGGCAGCTTCACCGGCGTCAGCTCGTACTTGGCGTGGATGGAGTGCGGCGTCCAGAAGTAGAACAGGATCGGCTGCTTGCGGCTGTAGGCGGCGTCGAGCGCCGCCAGCACGGCCTGCTCGGAGCCGGCGCGCACCACCTTGAGATCGAGGCCCAGGTTCTTGATGATATCTTCGTCGTACTGCACCCAGCTCGGGTCGCCGGCCAGGAACTGGCCCTTATCGCCCGACTCGGCCGTCTTGAACAGCGCCACGTCCTCGGGCTTCTTGAAGCCATCGATTGTGGCCAGCTCGGGGTGATCCTGCACCACGTACGTCGGCACGTACCAGCTGATCTTGCCGACCACGCCGAGCGGGCCGAGGTTCTCGACCACCTTCTTTTCGTCGATATACTGCTTCATGTTGTCGGCGTGGCCCGACGGCCACACCTCGAGGCTCGCGCTCAGGTCGCCGTTGCTCAGCGCGGGCCACTGGGCATTCTCGTCGAGCTTCACCAGCTCGACCTTGTAGCCCAGCTTTTCTTCAAGCAGGATCTTGGCCACGTTCACATTGATCGACGAGCCGGTCCAGGCATTTTCCGCGAGCTTCAGGGTGATCTTGGGCTGGCTGGCCGCGCTGCCGCCGCAGGCCGCCAGCATCAGCGACACCAGCACCAGCGTCGCGGCCAGCGCGAGCATCCGCCGCGAAGGGGAGCGTACGTTCATGAAACCTCCTATGAGCCGATCGCAACCAAAAGCAGGCCAGCGGCTGCGCGCCGCCAAGGAAACGCTGAAACCGTGACACGGCGAGTTTGTGATTGCATAGCCTTCGAGTGTACCACGAGTATATGGCTTTTTACCAGAAAGTCAAGAAAACTGCGCCGCGCGCGCGCCAGCATGCCGCCGCTGTGCTCTGCGCTCGCGTAGCTCCCAGGTACGCCTGACCCTGCCAGCACACGCTGCTGCCCGGCCGCGCCACGCATCTGCCTATTGACAGCGCTGTGGCCTGGTGGTACGATGGTGTTGCACTATCCGGTTTATGTTCCATATTATGCAACACCTCGACGAACAAGAGGCGGGCACTCTGATTCAGTCGGTGCGGCGTGCCGCGGCGCTGTTGAAGGTGTTCGACAACGGCCCGACCGAGCTAGGCGTGAGCGAGCTGAGCCGCAAGGCCCGGCTGCACAAGAGCACCGCCTCGCGGCTGCTGGCCACCATGGAGCGCGAGGGGTTGCTCGAGCGCGTGCCCGGCACCGAGAAATACCGCCTGGGGTTTATGCTGGTGCGGCTGGCCGGCCAGGTGACGCACTTCGGCGACGTGCGCGCGGCCGCGCGGCCGGTGATGATCGAGCTTGCCGAAGCCTCGCGCGAGACCGTGATCCTGGCGGTGCGCGACGGCGACGAGGTGATCAACGTCGAGCAGATCAACGCGCCGCACCTGGTGCGCGACGCCAACTGGGTCGGCCGGCGCACGCCGCTCTCCTGCGTGGCGAATGGCAAGGCGCTGCTGGCGTTCGCGCCTGCCGCCGACATCGATCGCATCCTGGCGCGCCCGCTGCCGCGCTTCACCGAGCGCACGCTCGTGAGCCCGGCCACGCTGCGCGCCGACCTGGCGGCCA
>CALLYN010000053.1 GCA_937858455.1 uncultured Kouleothrix sp. | reverse complement strand
GCCAGCCCGACGGCAGCGTCACCGAGGAGCGCCTCGAGCCGCGCCTGCTCGGCTGAGCCGCGCCGGGGCCCGGCGAACGCTCAGCTCGCGCCCGAGCGCTTATTTCGTGGCGGGGCATAGATATAGCGCTGCTCCACTGCGAGATCAGCGCTCCGCTGCGATGTGAGCTCTCCGGAACTACGTGGCGCTCGATCGTTCGCGCATGCTGAGGATGCCGGCCAGGGCGACGACACCGAGGACGATGATCGTGGTCCAGATCGCGCCGGCGATCGTATGCGGCGCCACCCAATAGATCAGCGCCGCCAGGACCGCCGCGCCCGCCCAGGCGACCAGCCCGAGGACGTGCCGCGCCCGGGCGACATCGACATAGGTGGCCAGCTGAATGACCGCCATCAGGCTGCCGGCGATCGCGAAGACGGGCGCATACGACGCCGCCGCGACGTATGCGTCGCCGGCCAGGACCCGGGTGCCGGTGTCGGCGTCCTCCACGCCGAAGCGCACGGACTGCTTGATCTCGAGCGCAAGCCGCTGGATGACGGGGTGAAGGACGGGGAGGAGCGATGCGCCGGTGAGCTCTGGATGGCCAGGGATGAGCGCATCCGGGGATGGAATACCGACCTGCCGCAGGACCGATCGGACGGACTCGCGGTCGAGTGAGACGGGCGCGGTCTCCGCGGCCCGGGCCCGGAGCGGGCGCACGAGCGCATCCGCGAACGATTCCGTGCCCACGCCGATCGAGCGAACGAACGCCAGCCTGCCGGGTCGGCCTACGGCGAGCACGGATAACTACGAGGCAGCCTACAGCCTTGACGACATGCAGATCCTCAGGCGCGGGAGCGAGGCAGACATTCGTGAAGTGTGGGTGAGTACGAGCAGCGATCTGAACGCTCGTCTAAAGAATGCGACTGGAAAACGTCTTATTCTTCAGTTGGAGCAGCATGAGTCGACGTCGTCCGATGATGGCCTGCCGCGGTTTCAGGTAAGTGATCTGATATACGCCGACGCCGCTGGCGCTGCCGTACCGCTTCGGCGTGGGCAGCCTGGCGCGCCACACCGCCGCCGCGCGCGCTCACGCAATCGAGCTGCGCGTGGTTCACGACGAAGGGCTGAGTCTCGACCTCGACCAGCCCGACGACCTGCTGCTGCTGGCCGAGCGCGATGGCGCCACCGCCACCCAGCGGCTACTGCGCGAGCTGTGCGTCAGCGAGCGCGTGATGTGTGTGTAAACCATGAAGATCAAAGCGACCGTCTGCCAGCTGCGCAATACGCCCGACGACTTCGCCGCTGACTGGGAAGCGCTTGCCGCGCACGTGCAGGCCGAGCGCAGCGACCTGGTGCTGCTGCCCGAGATGGCCTTCGCGCCGTGGTTCGCGGTGGCCCGCCAGTTCGACCCGGTGGTGTGGCTCGCGGCCGTGGCCGCGCACGACGCCTGGATGCAGCAGCTTGGCGACCTGGCGCCGGCCACGGTGGTGGGCACGCGCCCGGCCGACCTGCGCGGCGCGCGGCGCAACCAGGGCTTCGCCTGGAGCGCGCGGCGTGGCTACCGCGCGGTGCACGAGAAATATTATCTGCCCGACGAAGACGGCTTTTGGGAGGCATCGTGGTATGGGCGCGGCGATGGCTCGTTCGCACCGTTCGATTGCGGCCCGGCAATTGCTGGCATGCAGATCTGCACCGAGCTGTGGTTCACGCAGCACGCCCGCGCCTATGGCCAGGCCGGCGCGCACCTGCTGCTGGTGCCGCGCGCCACGCCGCTCGAAACGCTCGACAAATGGCTGGCCGGCGGGCGCGCCGCCGCAGTGATCGCCGGCGCGTTCGCGCTCTCGTCCAACCCGCTCAGCCGCCCGACCGAGCTGGCCAACCTGGGCGGCCAGGGCTGGATCATCGACCCCGACGGCGTGGTGCTGGCGCGCACCTCGGCCGAGCAACCTTTCGCGACGGCCACGCTCGACCTGGGCGCGGCCGAGCGCGCCAAGCGCACCTACCCGCGCTACGTGCGCGACTAAGCACGCCGCGTGGGCGGCGCTGGGCTTGCACAGCGATCCAAATCTGCCGAAGGCTAAACGCACTGGCTGCATAAGATCGACCCGAAATCAACAAGGCTTGGAATCAAAAAAGGAGAAGCACTATGGCGCTGATCGGATACGCCGCCGCACTCGAGCAGTTCCACCCAACCGAGCTGCTGGAATACAGCCAACTGGCCGAGCAGCACGGCTTTGGCGGCGTCATGGCCGCCGACCACTTTCAGCCGTGGGTGCCGCAGCAAGGCCACAACGGCTTTGTCTGGTCGTGGATGGCCGCGCTCGGCGCGACAACCCAGCGAGTCACGTTTGGCCCGGGCGTCACCTGCCCGTCGTTCCGCTACCACCCGGCGGTGATCGCGCAGGCCGCCGCCACCCAGGCGGCCATGACCCCTGGGCGCTTCTGGCTCGGGCTGGGCAGCGGCGAGGCGCTGAACGAGCACGTGGTGGGCGGCGTGTGGCCCGAGCCGCACACGCGCCTGCGCATGATGCAAGAGGCGATCGAGATCATCAAGAAGCTGTTCAGCGGCAAGGTGGCCAAGCACGACGACGGCAAGTTCTTCACCATGGAGCGCGTGCGGCTGTGGACGCTGCCGCCCGAGCCGTGCCCGATCCTGGTGGCCACCGCCGGGCCGATCACCGCGAAGTGGACTGGCGAGAACTGCGACGGCATCATCACGCCGGGCGCAAGCATCGAAAAGCTGAAGGGCCTGCTCGACGCGTTTGAGAAGGGCGCGCGCGCCGCCGGCAAAGACCCGGCGCGTATGCCCAAGCTGCTGCAGCTGCACCTCTCGTGGGCCGAGACGCAGGAGGAGGCGGCGCAGAACGCGCTGACCGAGTGGCCCAACGGCGGCATGCCCTTCCCCAAGCAAGACATCCGCTCGCCCGAGGATTTCGCCGAGATCGCCAAGCTGGTGCGCCCCGAGAACTTCAAAAACCGCATGCTGATCTCGAACGACCTCGACGAGCACCGCGAGTACATCCAGCGCTTCGTCGGCCTGGGCTTCGACGAGATCCACGTGCACAACGTCGGCCGCAACCAGGCCCAGTTCATCAAAGCCTTCGGCGAGCAGGTGATCCCGAAGCTGCATTAGAGCGGCTCTTTCCTTTGTAGCCTGTGGGTTTTTCCACGCTGCGCGCGGAAAAACCCCACACCGAAGCGCATCAAGTACCATGCTGCCGCAGGCTGAGCACGCCAACCGCGTAAGTCCTAAAGAGATAAGGAGCACCCCATGGCAACATCCGACCGTCTTTCGCCCGCAGCGGTGAAGCTGCTGCAGGAACCGCAGATCGCGCACGTGGCGACAGTGATGGCCGACGGCAGCCCGCAGGTGACGCCGGTGTGGGTCGATGTCGAAGACGACGGCAGCGTCGTGATGATCAACACGCCCGAGGGCAACCTGAAAACCAACAACGTGGCCCAGAACCCCGAGATCGCGATCAGCGTCGTCGATAAAAACAACGCCTACCGGCTGGTGACGCTGCGCGGCACGGTGATCGAGCGCACCACCGACGGCGCCGACGCGCACATCGACAAGCTGGCGCAGAAGTATCTGGGCCAACCCAAATACCCCTGGCATCGCCCCGGCAGCACCCGCACGATCTGGCGGATCAAGCCGCACCACGTGATCGAGCGCGGAGTATAGAGAGGCGACATCAGCATGACCAGCAGACCAACGCTTACCGAGGCCCAGCGCGCGTTTCTGGCCGAGCCGCGCTTCGCCGTGCTCGCGACAATCAACGCCGACGGGTCGCCGCAGCTCACCACAATGTGGTACGAGCTGCAGGGCGACGAGATCATGATGAACACCAAGGCCGGGCGCCTGAAGGATCGGAACATGCGCCGCGACGCGCGCGTGGCGCTGTGCTTCGAGGATGGCTACAACTACCTCACGATCGCCGGCACGGTGCGGCTGATTGAGGATCAGGCGGTGGCCCAGGCCGATATCAAGCGCCTGGCGCTGCGCTACCACCCGCGCGAAAAAGCCGAGCAGCTGGCGCGCGATCAGTTCGAGCGCGAGCGGCGCGTGAGCCTGCGCCTGACGATCGAGCGCATCAGCGAGCACTAGCTAGGGCGCACATGGTACAATGCTCGGGAGATGATGCAGCACGATTCACCAACCGAGCTTGCCGACGCCGCGCGCGCGGCAGTGCAGGGGCGGCGCTACCCCGCCGAGCTGCTGGCGCGCCTCGACGCGCTCGACGCGCCGGCC
>CALLYN010000052.1 GCA_937858455.1 uncultured Kouleothrix sp. | reverse complement strand
GAGCCGGCGGTGCCGCAGCTGCGCACCCTGGCCGCGCGCCGCGATTTCTACGTCGGCGCGGCGGTGTCCGCCGACGCACTGCGCGCCGACGCCGAGTACGCGCGCGTGCTGGCCGAGAGCTACAACCAGCTCACGCCCGAGAACGTCATGAAGTTCGGCCTGATCCACCCCGCGCGCGACCGCTACGACTGGGCGCCCGCCGACGCGCTGGTCGACTTCGCCGAAGCGCACGGCATGCGCGTGCACGGCCACACGCTGCTGTGGCACCAGGAGCTTCCCGGCTGGGTCACCGCCGGCAAGTTCACCCCCGAGGCGGCGCGCGCCGCCCTGCACGACCATATCGCCCAGGTGGTTGGCCGCTACAAAGGCCGCATCGCCGAGTGGGATGTCGTCAACGAGGCGATCGGCGATGGCGGCGCGCCGCGCGATACGCCCTGGCGCCAGCTGATCGGCCCCGAGTATATCGAGCTGGCGTTTCGCTGGGCTCACGAGGCCGACCCCGACGCCAAGCTGTTCTACAACGATTACAACGGCGAGGAGCTGAACGCCAAGTCCGACGCAATCTTCGCGCTGGTGCGCGACCTGAAGTCGCGCGGCGTGCCGATCGACGGCGTGGGCCTGCAGATGCACATCTCGCTGGCGGGCCGGCCGGACACCGACGCGCTGGCCCGCAACATGCGCCGCCTGGCCGACCTTGGCCTGCTGGTGCATGTCTCCGAGATGGACGTGCGCGTGCCCATCCCGGCCGATGCCGGCACGCTCAAGAGCCAGGGCCGCGCGTTTCGCGAGGTGCTGCAGGTGTGCCTGGCCGCGCCCAACTGCCACGAGTTCACCACGTGGGGCTTCACCGACAAGTACTCGTGGGTGCCTGGCTTTTTCCCCGGCTTTGGCGCGGCGCTGCCGTTCGACGAGCAGCTGCGGCCCAAGCCGGCCTATGCCGCCCTGATGGAGGCGCTGCGCTGATCTTTTGGCGTGTTCCACGCCGCCGCAGGCAGAACCAGCCATGCGGCGCAAGAGCGAATGTGCGCTGTTGAAAAGGAAAGAGGAAACACATGCTGCTGCTGCTCGATAACTACGACTCGTTCACCTACAACCTATACCAGTACCTGAGCGAGCTGGGCGCCGAGGTGCTGGTGAAGCGCAACGACGAGCTGGGCGTAGGCGACGTGGCCGCGCTTGCGCCCGAGAAGATCGTGATCTCGCCGGGGCCGTGTACCCCCAGCGAGGCCGGCATCAGCGTGCCGCTGATCCGCGAGCTGGGCGATCGCTTCCCCATCCTGGGCGTGTGCCTGGGCCACCAGTCGATCGGCGCAGCCTACGGCGGCGCGGTGGTGCGCGCACCCCAGGTGATGCACGGCAAGCTCTCGCAGATCTACCACGAGGGCGCGGGCGTGTTCGCCGGCCTGCCGGCACCGTTCCAGGCCACGCGCTACCACTCGCTGATCGTGCGGCGCGACGACCTGCCCGGCTGCCTGGAGGTGACGGCCTGGACGAGCGACGGGCTGATCATGGGGCTGCGCCACCGCGACCTGCCGGTGCAGGGCGTGCAGTTCCACCCCGAGTCGATCATGACCGAGGCCGGCAAGCAGCTGCTGCGCAATTTCCTCGCGGCGTAGCGCCGCGCTGCCATAGCTCGATCGCTTTCTTTTGATACCAATTTCGCTTGATTACCTACACTGGTGGGGTTCGGGGGCGGCTTCGCCGCCCCCGAATTTCTTTTGTGTTGCACTACTGATTACTGACGCTTTGGTGGGGGTTTGGGGGCGGCGAAGCCGCACCCAAATTTCTTTTGTGTTGCACTACGTGGCGAAGCCACGTAGTGCAACACAATCTACACGTGATCAAGCGAACAGTATTAAATCGTTGGTTGGGCGTAACCTCGAAAATAGTTTATTCGTCTTATAGTGTGCCACCCTCAGGTATTGCTTTCCTGAATCGGCGCTGTGATTATTTGGATCGCTTCCTCTCGTACAAGCTGGGAGGGGGAAAGGAGAACAGCGTGTTCGATTTCGTTGGCGTTGGAATATTGCTAGCTCTGCTATTCGTATTCGGCTTCCTGACGCGGCGCGCCTGGCGCGCTCGCAACGGCGTTGTCAAATGGGTGGGGACGATTGTCGCAGGGCTGCTGACGCTCGCGGTGGCGGTGGTAACGGGCGCAGGATTGTACGGCTTTTCGATGCTGAATCGCAGCTACTCGAACCCGGTGCAGAATGTGAAGGTCGCCGGTTCGCCCGAGCAGATCGCGCGTGGTGAGAAGCTTGCGCACATCTGTGTAGGATGCCATGCCACAGGCGGCCAGCTGCCTCTCACCGGCCAAGATTTCGGCACCGACGGCCCGCCGGTGGGCACGCTCTACGCAGCCAACCTCACGCCAGGCGGTGAGCTGAAAGATTGGAGCGACGGCGAGATTATTCGTGCGATCCGCGAGGGCATTCACAAAGACGGCCGCTCGCTGCTGATTATGCCGTCGATGACGTTTCGCGGCCTGAGCGACGACGATGTGCAGGCGCTGGTAGCCTATCTGCGCTCGCAGCCGGCCACGCCAGCCACCCCGCCAACGAAAATCAACCTGATGGGCGCGCTGCTGGTTGCAATCAGCAACGGCGCATTTCTGAGCGCGCAAGCGCCAGTGAGCGGGCCGGTCGTCGCTCCGCCGGTAGGCACAACCGCCGAGTATGGGAAATACCTGGTGTACACCATTGGTGGCTGCCGCGACTGCCACGGCCCGAGCCTGGCCGGCGGTACGCCCGACCCGAACGGCCCGCCGGCTGGACCGGATATTACCGGTGTGGCCCAGCACTGGAGTGAGGCCGACTTCATGAAAATGATCCGCACCGGCATCCGGCCCGACAATACCCCACTCAGCGAGAGCATGCCCTGGAAGGATATCAGCGCCTTCGCCAGCGACGACGATCTGCGCGCGATCTTCGCCTTCTTGAAGACGCTGCCAGCCAAATAATACGCTGCTCGCTTGATCATGTATAGATTGTGTTGCACGACGTGGCTTCGCCACGTCGTGCAACACAAGAAGCAATTTGGGGGCGGCGAAGCCGCCCCCAAACCCCCACCAAAGTGTACGTAATCAAGCGTTTGGTATAACCTCCTGGGCTCAGCGCGCCAGGATGCGCACGCCGTAGCCTTCCACATCGATCGTGCCGCTGGCGGCTGTGTCGCTCAGCAGATCGTGAAATGTGCCGGGCAGCGCGAGCGTAGCCGGCGCGGCATTGTGGTTCAGGATGAACAGCAGCTGCCGATCGCCTTTCTGCCGCAGCGCCACCTCTACGCCGGCCGGCGCGTCGAGCGCTGGCGCGATGCCGTGCTGGGCCAGCAGCCGCGCGTACAGGTCGTCGAGCAGGCGCGGCTCGGGGTCGCTGGCGATGTAGATCGCCTGCCCCTGGCCGAAGCGGTTGGCGGTGAGGGCCGGCGCGCCGGCGTAGAAGTCGCGGCCGTAGGTCGCCAGCACCGCCGCGCCCTCGCTGTGCAATAGGTCGAACAGGTTAGCGCAGCTGTAGCTGCCGCTGCCGTCGGCCATCACGATCTGGTTCTCCTCGCCAGGCGGCAGCGCGTCGATCTCCTCGACGCGGATGCCCAGCACGCGCGCCAGCGGGCCGGGGTAGCCCTCGAACGCCAGGTCGTTCTCGTTCACCACGCCACTGAAGTAGGTGGTGACAAACGTGCCGCCGCGCGCCACCTGCGCCTCGACGCGCTCGGCCAGGCCCGGCTTGACCATGTGCAGCATTGGGGCCACCACCAAATCGTAGCCGGCCAGCTCGGAGTCGCTCCACACGATGTCGACCGGCACGCGCTGGCGCCACAGCGCGGCGTAGTGCTTGCGCACCACCGCCACGTAGTCCTTCGAGCGGATCGGCCCGATCGCGCCTTCGACCGCCCACCAGTTGTTCCAGTCGAACAGCAGCCCGACGCGCGCCGGCGTTGCCGCGCCCAGCGTGGCGTCGGCCAG
>CALLYN010000051.1 GCA_937858455.1 uncultured Kouleothrix sp. | reverse complement strand
CAGGGGTGTGGCTCGAAGAGCCACACCCCTGTACTTATGGAGCGGGAGACGGGATGATGTCCCGCCTCCCATCCCGTCTACGCCCCTTCTACTGCCCAATAAACGAATCCGGCAGCAGTGCAATCGCCTTTTGCTTGTCGCGTAAATCCAGCGCGAGATACATTTGCGTGGTTGCCAATGAGGCATGGCCGAGCAGGAGCTGAATACTGCGCAGATCGGCCCCATTGCGCAGCAGTGTGACCGCAAAGGTGTGGCGCAGCATATGCGCCGAGATCGTCAGTCCACCCTCGCGCACCCATCCGCCAGCCTCAAACATTTTTGCCAGCGTTTTCCCGGCCACGCGCCGCCCCTGGCTGCCGCCGGCCACGCGCCCGACGCGCGCGGCCTCGGGCACCAGCTCCAGCGCCGCGCGGACCCGCGCGTGCAACGGCACCAGGCGCGACTTCCCGCCCTTGCCTTTGTGCACGGCCAGCGTGCCAGCTCCAAAATCCACGTCCCCCCACAGCAGCGCCGCTGCCTCGCTGAGTCGCAGGCCGGCGTAGAGCATCAGCAGCACCGCCCGCCGGTCGCGCTGTAGCATCCAGCGGGCTTTCTTGTCGAGCACAGGCAAGGGCCGCGCGAGCAGCGCCTCCAGCTCGCGCAGCTCCCCGCTGGACAGGTGGCGCGGCAGGGGCTGCTGCCGCTTGGGCCACACCAGATCCAGGCTGGGATCGTCGGCGCGCAGCTTGGCGCGCACGCACCAGCGGCAATACGCGCGGATGGCCGACAACGCCTTGCTAATCGTTGCCGCCTCACAGTGGCGCAGGCCGGCCTGGTACCCCAGGATGCTCAGGTGTGTGATCTGATCGAGCGTTGACTCGCTGCCGAGATGCGCGGCGAACGCCACCATGCAGCGCCGGTAGGTGTCGATGGTGTTCGCGCTGTACTTGCGGCCCGCCAACGCGGCTACGAATGAGTCGAGCGTGCTGGCGATGGTGGGGGCGGTTGCCAACGTCGTGGGGGCCGTTGGGGTGTGGGTTTGCGGTCGGGTCTCCATAATCGCTGTCCTTCTCCAGTGGGTACATCCTTCGTGTGTACCCCGCTGGTGAACGGAGCTGGTACACGAATTCGTACACAACGCGACACGGCGCGCATCTGCGGCGATCTGACAGGGATCGCACTAGATGCGCGGAGTGCCGGTCACACTGCGAGAAAGTGAGGGATACCGGGAGAATGTTCGACATTGACGCCCGGCTCAGTCGTTCGCGCGGCTGAGCCAGTCACCGAGGAGACGCGCCATGTATTGTATCACCGATCCGATTGAAGCGCACCGCGAATTACAGCGCCAGCTGCAATCCGGCGCCATCACGCCGGCGGAATACCGCGCGGCGTTCCGCACCACCGATGCCGCGCACAGCGACCCCTGGTGCTGCGAGTCGCCCAGCTGTCGGCAGCCTGCGACCGCGCGCCAGAACGGCTTGGCCTACTGTGCCACACACTGGATGGAGGCCCGCAATGCCCCCCGACCTTGATGTGCATCAACTGCTCCTCGAGCACGACGCGCTCGGCAGCTTCGACGGCGCCGACTATGTGCGCCTGGATGCCGTGTGGCGCGTACCGCACGACGGCAGCGCGCCGCGCCTGCTCGGCCCGTGGCGGGCGTGGGCCACATCGACCCTGGCCCGCGTGATTGCGGCCGAGCGGCAACTCCTGGAGCAAGCGCAGATGATCAGCGACCGCGATGCGCTGATTGTGCACTTGCAGCAGCAGCTGGCCGACGCAACCCGCGTGCCGCCCGCCGTGGCCGCATCGGCCACGGGGATGGACACAGATCGGGCGGCGCCGCCCGCTTTGGGTGTGGCGACGGGATGCGCCCCACCGCCCGTACCCGCGCCCGATCTGCTGCCCTGCTCGATATGCGGAGCCAGCTACCCCGGCCGGCGGTCGCTCAGCACGCATGTGTGGCGCCGGCATCACATCACGCTCCGCGACTATGAGACGCAGCCGCCGCCCGTGCTGGCCGCGCGCGTGGCCGAGCCGGTGGCGCCCTTCGACCTCGCTGTCGCCATGCACGCCAGCCCCAACGACAAGCGGCGGCGGGCCCACCAGGGGCCAGCTGCGCCGCCGCTGGAGCTCCCCCCGGGCACTGCGCACGAATACGAGCACGAGCCGGCGCGCTGGCGGTGCCCGAAGTGCGGCCGCGATGCGTTCACCAAACACCCCTCGCGCGACTGGTGTCTCGACTGCGCGGCCAAGCTGCCGCGGGCGGCCTAGCATGCCCCCCGAGCTTGTGGCCCTCTGGCTCGAAACGCTCTACACCCAGCTGCGCCAGGCGGAAGACCGCGCGGCTGATACCGCCCTGCCGCCGCCCGCGCGCCGTGCGGCGATTGCGACGGCGCAGTATATCGCCCGCCAAATTATGACCCAGCAGGCCGCCCTGGCGCGGCCGTAACACCGAACGCACGAAACCCGACCGCGCTCCCTGCCGAGCATATGCGATCGGGTTCCGTGCCCCTGTATCCCTAGAGGTGAGCACAGTGTACACGACATCTCCAAAAACGCAAGCGACGATTCCCGCGCCATTTGCGGTGGATCGGTTGCGTGACACGCTCCGACAGCTCGCGCACGAGCACGCACGCACACGGATCAGCATCGGGCATCGCGCACTGGCACAGCTCGTGGGCGTCGCCGCCAGTCGCATCTGCCAGCTCATGCAGCGCCTGGAGGCGGCTGGCGAGATCACCCGTGTCGCCTACAAAAACCGCTACCAGATTGATGTCTCACCCCTGATCGATCAGCCCTCTTCCTCTGATCGATCAGGGCTGATCGATCAGCCCCCTTCCCCTGATCGATCAGGGCTGATCGATCAGCCCCACGAAACGAGCGCACCGCATTCCACTGCGCTCGAAGCCGCAGCGATTCGAAAGCGTGTAAAAAACGACTGCATGGTAGATCATGATCTAGATCAGGAGTCAGATCAGGAGGAGGAGGCGCGCGGGTCGCAATTGCTTGCACGGCTGCTGGCTGAACCGGGAATGAATGCCGCGCTTGCGCGCCGGATCGTCGCGCAGAATCTTGGCACGTTGGCGGAATTTGAGCAGGATGTACAGCGTGCCACCACACTGCCCAGTGTTCGCCTGCCCTTCTATCTGACTGCGAAGCGCTGGGCGAACGGCCAGCGCGTAACCGTGCCTGAGGAGACGCCCCATGCAGCCCGACAAGTCGCTGTTTCGACGCATCACGCCCGACGATCTGCCGCCCGCCCTCCAGCCCGCCGGCAGCTCCCCGTCTACGACCCCGCTGCCATTGCCGCCCGCATCACCCCCGCGCGGCGCGATTGGTAAACCGCCGATGCCGCGCCCGACCGGTCCGGATGAGCAGACCGAGTGCCCGTGCTGCGGGGAGGTTTTGGATGTGGTGACGATCCCCGACGGACGCAAGGGCGAGCCGTACTACGTGTGGCGCTTGTGCGAGAAGTTGCGCATGGCATGGTTTGCGCGTGATGCGGCAACGGCGCGCCGGGATGCGGAGACGCGCCAGGCCGACGCCGAGCGGGCGCTGGGCGATCCGGGGCTGGCGCGCATCGCACATCTGAAATTGGAGACCTACAACCCCGATTTGTTGCGTGTGCGGTTCGGGCACGAAAACCCGCATGGGCTCGTGTGCGACTGGCTGGAGAAGATTCGCGCCAGTGCCGAGGGCGACTATCACCGCGGGCCGCCCGTCGCGCTGTACCTGTATTTCCCTGGCAAAGGCACCGGCAAAACACACCTCGCAGCCGGCGCGGTGAACCGGGCGCGCGGCTGGGGGCGGCTTTCGGTGTTTGTCGAAGAAGCCAGCTATATCTCGCATGCCTGGTCAGCCCCGCTGAAAGACCGCGAGCAGCTGGCCGCGCTGCCGGGTGATCTGGCCTGGCTGACTGCGTTCGACGATATGGGGCAACTGCCGCCGCGCGCGGGCGACGACACCAACGGCATCGAAAAGCTGTGGTACGACGTGATCAACCGCCGCTGGCTGCGCCGCCGCTGGACGATCCTCACGAGCAATCGCACGCCCGAGGAGCTGTACGAGCAGGCCACGATCAACGATGCCACGCTGTCGCGCCTGCTGCAAATGACGCGCGGCGAGGTGGTACTGGTCGAGGGCGATGATCAGCGCCGACGGAGGCCGCAATGACCTTCAACACGAGCACACCGCGTGTGTATCTCGACGTGGGGCCGGGGCTGACGGGCGGCTACCGCGTCGCGCGGGTGCGCGGCGCGTTGTGTGACGGACAGCTGCTGTTCGACACCGCGCGCGACGTGGCCGCCGCCGCGCGCTTGTGCGGCCTGGCGGTGCTGACGACCGATACTGATGTGCTCGCCGCGTGTGCCGCGCTGGGCGTGGCCTGCCCCCCCCCCCGATGCACCGGCAAGAATATCTACCTCTCTGAGGAGACGCAATGAGCATTGCCGAACCACCCTATGCCGCGCTGCACACCGCCATCGTGGCCGAGCGGCTCGCCACTATTCCGATCGATGATGCTGCGCACGAGGACTATGCGGTCGCACGTACGCTGTACCGCCAGAACGCCAATCACTCCTTGCACCTGGACCAGGTTGTGGCACTTTGCGAGCGCCGCGCCGTGCTGGCCGATCTGCCGCTCGACCTGGTTGCCGCCTATATCACGCTGGCCGCGCTCGCCCGCTGGCGCATCCGGCAATTACAGGCCGGCCCGCTGGTGCAGTCGTGATTGTCACGCTGAGCCCGCCGCTGCGCTGCTCGCAGCGCGTCGCTGCGCTGCGTCGCTGTACGAATGTGGCGACGATCGGGCGCGTGGCCGAGCAGACCGACGGCTGCTACCAGCTCCAAACGTTCTGCCCGGCCTGCGCAGCGGCCCAGGGCATTGTCAAGAAAGAGACCGCCCATGAGTAATCACACCCCGCCGATTGTGCCGCACGTGCTCTACGTGGCCGATCAGAGCCACCCCTGGAAGCTCGCGCCGATCGAGCGGCTCCAAACCAAGTATCACACCCCGACGACGGTGGCACTGGAGTTCGGCACGATCGGCGACGTAAAGCCAATTAAAGGGAAATCCGGCGTCACGAAGCAGCAGTATCACGTCTGGTGTGTGCCGGACGAGGCGGCCTGGCAGCGCATCGAGCGCGCCCGCGCGGATCTCCAGCTGGCGATCGATCGCTTCGCCGGCGAGCTGCGCCGGCTTGGCAGCTACGCCACGCGGCTGGCCGAGGCCGGCGGCGTCAAGACCGCGCCGAACCCACTCAGCCCGACGGTGATCAGCGTCGACGATCCCGACAGCACGGATACGCATTACTTTATCGGCAACCCCGTGCCGCGTATCTCCCGCAGTGAGATCAGTGCGCACACGCCCAAAATGCTCAATACGGTGCGCGACGGTAAGCCCTGGTCGACCACGCACCAGCGCGATCACTTCGTCTGCCCAAGCGATGATCACTGGCGGATGATCGAGACGCGCCAGCAGGACGCACAAACCGCCTACGAAGCCTGGCAGAAGCTACTGCGCGAGCTGGGCACCTACCAGGCCGCGCTTGGCGATGGGCGCTACGCGGCCCTGCAGGCGCCCCAGCCGGCCGCACCGGCGAAGTTCCCCGAGCTGGTTGGCCCCTGGTTTTACGGTTTCCACCGCAACAATACCTCGAAGACGCTGGCCCACACGTGGCGCTCAGATCCCAGCAGAAGCGCCAAGATTCGCTTTGTGAGCGCCTGTGGAATGGCGATGCAGCACGAAGAGCCGCAGCGGATCGAGGATCTCAGCACGCCAGGCCTTGCGTTGTGCGCGCAATGTCATCAATTCCGCACGGTCACACGTGCCAAGCCAGCAGCGCTCTCGCCGGCCGCGATCAAGCGCGGCCTGGTTGTCACGCGCGATCGGCAGGCCACCGACCTCGACGACGCGCTGCACGCGCAGCTCGTCGCGGCGCGCTACACCTGGCAGACGGCCACCTTCACGCCCGACGGCCGCTGGCATCACCTGATCGGCTGGCACGATGCGGCGCTCGCGCGCGTCGAGCAGATCCGGCTACGCCGCGAGCGGATCGTGGCGCTGCTCGCGACAGCCGCGCTCGCGCCGGCCGCGCCGGTGGCGGTTGGCGTGGCGATGATGGATGCGGCCGAGGCGCGCGAGACGCTCGACGCCATGCGCCAGGATCTCGGCCAGGCCGAGATCTCACTCGGCAGCTTTCGCCAGCGCGCGCTCGAATTTGCCGAGCTGGGCGAGCAGTACAGCAAGAGCTATGTCTCGCGCTTGCTCAACGCGGCGAAGATCGAGCGGCTCTTGGAGTTGCCCGTGGGCAACTCGGAGGTGCCCGAGCGCACGCTGCGGCCGCTGGGCCAGCTCGACACCCCCGAGCAGCAGCGGCAGGCCTGGCAGGTCGCAAGCACGGCCGCAGGTGGCGCGACGCCGACCGCTGGCCAGGTGCAGGCCGCCGTCGATGCGCGCAAGGCTGAGCAGCTCGCGCAGGCCGACGCGCAGCATCTGCAGGCGATCGAGAAGATCATCGCCACGCTCGACCAGTGGGCCGACAGCGCACGGCCGGCGCAGATCCAAGAGGCGTACAGCCACGCCCGCGAGATCCGCGATACGGCGCTGCACGCGCGGGCATTTGCCACAATCGATCGGGCGCTCGATAACACGGCCGCCCCCGCGCCTGAGCAGCGTGGCCAGCCGAAGGCGCCAGTGCCTGAGCAGCTGCCCTGGCCACTACCCAAAGAGTTAGCCGATCGCGCGACGCGGACGGGCCTGCTGGTCTACAAGGAGACGAGGAGCTATCGCACGATGAATGCGAAGGGTGCGGCCAACTACGCCTATCACAAGTCGGTCGGCGAACTGGAAGGCTATATTAGATCTCAGGAGATCCGTAGCTATGCAGACCAGCAGGCCAAGCGCGAGCCGCCAGCGGCGGCGCCGGTCGTGTCGCTGCCGGCCGACTTCGCCGACGCGCAGCGCCGCGCGCGGGCGATTGGCCTCAATCTCGCTATGAACATGTATGGCAAGTTTAGCTGCAAGAACGAGCGTGGCAGCGGTGTTGATCAGTACGATTGGCCGGATATGCTGCAACATCTGGTCTATGCGGAGCGGTCGCACGCCGAGCGAGAGGCAGAGCGCGCGCGGCGCCAGCAGCCGGCCGCCGCGCTCACCGCTGTACCAGATATGGTACAGCCCGCGATCGGCGTGCGCCGGCCGCAGCGGCCCGCCTCGGCCGATGTGAGCGCCACGCTGCGCTACCTCGACCAGATCGAGTCGTACGCCGACCAGCAAGAGCAGCGCGTCGCCGAGCTGGAGCGCCGGCTGGCCGCGCCGATCCGGTGGATTCGCGTGCAGCTGGCCACCTGCCGGCTGCGGATCGCCGACGGTACCGCCGACGACATCACGGCAGCCGAGCTGGAAACGCTCGCTGACGAGCTTGAGCAGCTCGTCAGCGACGGCAGCGTGGCGGTGGACATAGCCGAGTCGCTCGCGCGCCAGATCGGCGAGGCCCAGCAGGATCTGCGCGGGAAAGTGAAGTCGGCATGAGCGAAGAAATCGCGCTGGCCATTGCCGATCGGCCGCTGATCGCGCAGCAGGCCGACGAGATCGATCAGCTGCGAGAACGGTTGGCGCAAGCCGAAGCTGACCGCGCATGGCTGGCCAAAGAGCGCGCGACCGCCGAGGCGCTGATGGAGGGCTGGCAGCAGCGCAACCACGAGGCGTGGGTGCTTGTGGGGGAGCTGTCGTATCGCCTCGAGTATCAGATCGGCCAGGCTAAGACGCTACCAGCTGCCAAGAAGTTCGCAACAGCTCTGCGCAAACGGATCGATGCGCGAATCGGCAAGGAGGGCCGATGATCACCGAAACCTACCCGCTGAAATGGCTGCTCGAGCAGCTGCCCGACTATATTCCGCCAGCAGCGCTGGCCGAGCTGCTGACACGTTTCGAGGCGCAAAAGCAGCGCTACAGCCACAATGTGAAGGTCAACGACCTCGAGCGGCGCATCCGCTACGCGAAAGGCCGGCCATGGCCGGCGGATACTGAGCAGCTCGCGCGGCTGGAGGCCAAGCTCGCCAAGCTAAAAGAGAGCGACCAAGTGGCCAACGGCGCGAAGACGCTGCCGCCGCCGCCATTCGACGAGGAGGAGGCCCGGACGCAGGAGCGCGACAGCCCTGAGTATCGGCAGGCAATGGGCATCGAGGACGATCTGCTGTAGACACACGGCGGGGTGCGGACGTGCTGAAACCACGCCGCACCCCAGTGGCCCGCATTGAGGTAGCAACGCGGGCTGTGCGCGAGTATAGCACAGCCTGCCCCATCGAAAGGATGTGCTATGTCCCCCAAACAGATCGGCATCAGCATCGCCGTTGGCGCGGGACTGCTGGTGGTTGGCAGCGTCGCGTGGGCGATCAGCCAGGCCGTGGCCGCGCTGATCGCGGACCACACCACGATCTTTGGCATGCTGGCCCTGAGCACCACTGTGGTGCTACTCATCGGCGGCGCGCGGATCGTCTTCGCCTTCGGCGCGCAGCAGCGCGCACGCGCCTGGCAGGCCGAGCTGACCCACCTGCAAAACGGCATGCCTATTCACGTGCGCGACGTGCCCGAGCTGGCCGAGCAGCTGGCCCATACCACGCTCGATCAGCACTACGCGGTCGAATACATGCGCGCCGGCGTCAGCCCGACCCTCACCCACTACCACAATGAGACGCACCCGATCGCATCGCCCGAGCTGCTGGGCAACCTGCTGAGCATCAGCCCGCCGCCCGCGCCGGCGCTGCCGGCGATCACCAGCGGCAGCGGCCCCCAGCTGGCGCAGCTCCAGCAGATCGGGCACGTCTGCCGATCGGGGAACTCGCTGCTGGTGGGATATGCGGACGGCCAGCCGCAGTACATCGAGCTGGCCGAGTGCGGCTTCATCGGCATCGGCGGCCAGCCGCGCGTCGGCAAGAGCGTGACTGCAAGCCTGCTGATTGATCAGGCCGTGCTGAGCGGCTGGCATGTGCTGATTGGCGATCCGCATATTCAGAAGACGGATGGCCTGCTCAATCGCCTGCGGCCGCTCTCGGGGCGGCTCGCACGGCAGGCCGTGACGCCCGAGGAGATCGCGCAGATGGTGCGCCTGGCCGACAAGATCGGCAAGCGGCGCGTCGCGGGCGACCCCGACCGCACGCCGGTGATTTTGGTGATTGACGAATTTAGTAACCTGGTGTGGCGCGAGCTGCTGCCGGACGATGTGCTGGCGATCCTGCCGAGCATGGCAGCTGAGTACGCCGGCGTCGGCGTACACGGGGTGCTGATCGCGCACGACTGGAGCAAGGCCAGTCTGGGCGGCGATTTGGGGGCAGCGCTGCGCCGCGCGTTCACGCACCGCATTATCCACCGGATGGATCCGGGCAACGTTGAGTTTCTGCTCCCGCGCGGATCGAGCGCACAGGCGCGGGCGGTGCAGGGCCTGGACAAAGGCCGCGCGCTCTACGCCGGCCCCGACGGGACGGTGACAGTGACGGTGCCACTGGTCGGTGACGACGATGCGGCGTACGCGGCGCAGGACGCGCCCCCCCGGCCCTACACGCCGCGCGCCCTCCCCGGCGCTCCCGTGTCGCGCGCATCCGCCCCTAAGCCAACCACAGAGCTAATGCCGGCCGGCACGGTGCCCCCCACGACGCAGCTACCTGAGCCCACGGTACAAGAGCAGATCCTGATGCTCTTGGATGCGCGGCCGTGGTGTACGTCGCGAGAGATCGCCGAGGCACTCGCGATCGATGTGCAGGTGATTCGGGTTGAGCTGAGTACGATGTGGAACCGTCGCATGCTCGATCGTCGGCGCGCTGGCGCCGACACGAGCGATCGGTTTGAGTGGTCACTCAATAAACCACTTAATGAATTAATGGCCGCACGCCTCGTACTTTCCGCTTGATATTCCGCATTCTGACCAGTTAAGTGGTTAAGCGTTAACTGGTTAATCGACAAGGAGTGACCTGTGATCACGATAAAAACCCACCCGGCGACCGGCGCCACCACGCGCCTGATGGGTACCAATGGCACATTCATGCTCGATGGTGCTCCCGCAACCTATGACACCTCGGCTTCATCGGTCAAGGTCAACTTTGGACGTTTGATCGACGGTGCATTCGGGCTGATCCAGTTTGACGTAACGATCGCGCCGGGGTTTGCCGTCGACACGATCCTCACCAACGCGGTCGGCTCGATGACCCAGAGCGTCGGCCATACGTCGCTCGGGTAGCGCCGCACGAAGGCGACGGCCTCGGCGCTGCCCGCCACCACCACCTGGCCGGGGCAGTTGAAGTTGGCCGCCTGCACGACGTGCCCTGGCATTTCCTGCTGCACTTCGGCGCAGAGCCGCTCGACGCTGTCGTCGTCGAGGGCGATGACGGCGGCCATGGCGCCTTCGCCGGGGGCGACGGCCTCTTGCATGGCGCGACCGCGGAGGCGCAGGAGCCGCGCCGCCGTGGGGAGGTCGAGGCCCCCCGCGGCGACGAGGGCGCTGTACTCGCCGAGGGAGTGCCCCGCGAGCATCGTGGGCTGGAGCGTCGGGAGGCGCGCGCGCAACGCCGCGAGGCACGCCATGCTCATGGCGAGGATGGCGGGCTGCGTGTTGGCGGTGAGGGTGAGGGCCTCGGCGGGGCCTTCGAAGCAGAGGGACGAGAGCGGCGTTTCGTCGCCGAGGGCAGCGTCCACGGTGTCGAACACCGCGCGCGCCTCGGGGATGGACGACGCCAGCGATCGGCCCATGCCGACCTCCTGTGCGCCCTGTCCCGGGAAGACGAACGCGACCTTCATGGTAAACGCGCCGACGAGACGACGGCGAGCGTCACTCGCTCGCGGGCTTCTCGATGACGGCCTCGCCGCCGTAGTGGCCGCAGGCGCCGCACACCCGGTGGGGCCGCGTCACCTCCCCGCAGTTGGTGCAGCGGGTGAGGGTCGGGGCGTTGATCTTGTCGTGGTTGGCACGACGCATGTCGCGCTTGGTGCGCGAGGTTCTCCTCTTCGGAACGGCCACGGCTCGGGTTCTCCTTCGTCAGCGAAGCTTCAAGAGGGGCGCGAGGCGCGGATCGATGGCGCGCTCGGATCCCCCGTTGGGCGATGGGGTGGTGTGGAGCGGCCTCGGGCAGTCGCCCTCATGCCGCGGGTGCACGGGCGCCTCCAGGAGAATCTGCTCCCGGAGCCAGTGCGACAGGTCGATGGCGTCGTCGGTGTACACGTCGACGTCGAGCTCGCCCGTGGTGAGCTCGACCTCCTCGTGGGCGCGGTGCGCCTTCGCGCTCGCGGCGGGGGACAGCATGAGCTGAAACTCCGCGCTCACCGGGAGCTCGATGTCCTCCAGGCACGCCACGCACGACGCCTTCACGCGGGTGGCGAAGGTGCCCGACACGATGACGTCGCGGCCGTCGAGGTCGAGGCGCAGGTCCGCGCTGTGCGGGCCCTCGCCGGGCTTCATCTCCGCGTCGCCGAGCACCTGCGCGAGCCACGCCACGTCGAGGGCGAGCTTCAACGACAGCCCCTCCTCGGGGATCGTGTCGACACGGATGGTGGGCGGCGGTGACATCGCGGCGCTGACGTCGAGCACCAGGCGCGACGGGCGGCGGAGACTATGGACGTGCGGCACCCGTGTCAAGCGACGCGTTGCACGACGGACGGCGCCCGGCGCGGTACCCTCCGCCCGTGACCACCCCCCGCGCCACCCTCGAAGACGAGTGGCTCTGGGGCTGGGACCCGACCCCCGGCATCGTCTCGGTGTGGGCCGACCCCCAGGGAAACGCCGACATCTGGCGCCGGGTGGGCG
>CALLYN010000050.1 GCA_937858455.1 uncultured Kouleothrix sp. | reverse complement strand
CGGCAATCGCGGCGCGGTTTATTGCTGTGCGAGCGGCAGCGCCACCGTGAAGCTGGCGCCGGCGCCGGGCGTGCTGGCGGCGCTGATCGTGCCGCCGTGCAGCGCGACGATCTTCTGGGCGATCGCCAGCCCGAGGCCGCTGCCGCCGCGCGCGCGCTCGCGCGATGCGTCGGCCTTGAAAAACCGCTCGAACACATGCGGCAGGTCGGCGGGCGCGATGCCCACGCCGCTGTCGGCGACGCACACCAGCGCGCACGGCCCTTGCCGCCCCAGCGACACGCGCACGCTGCCGCCGCCCGGCGTAAACTTGATGCTGTTGTGGATCAGGTTGCTCCACACCTGGCTCAGCAGCTCTTCGTCGGCGGTGACGCTTAGCTCGTCGAGCGACACGTCGAGATCGAGCGATTTCGCGCTCCACTGCGGCTCGCACGCCAGGATCACGTCGCGAATCTGGCGGTCGAGCCGGAACGGCCGTGGCTCGAAGCGCGCGCTCTGGGCGTCGAGCGCGGCCAGCTTCAGCAGGTTGTCGCTCAGCTTCGAGAGGCGCATGCTCTCGGTTTCGATGATCGTGAGGTAGTGCGCGCGCTCGGCCGGGCCAAGCTGCTCGCTGCGCAGCGCCCGCGCGAACCCGCGGATGGATGTAAGCGGCGACTGGATCTCGTGCGACACGTTCGAGACGAACTCCTGGCGCATAGCCTCGAGCTTGTTCAGCTCGAGCGCCATGGTATTCACGCTCTGCGCCAGCGGGCCGACCATGCGGTTTTCTTCAAGGTGCTTCTCGAGCCGCACGTCGAAGTCGCCCCTGGCGATGCGCTCAAGCGCGTCGATGATCGGGCCGAGCAGCCCCATCTCCGGCACGCCGCGCCGCGCGATCGAGATCTGCGTAAGCATCCAGACCACCAGAAGCGCCAGGAACAGGCCGATCAGCGCGTTGACCAGCTGGGCCACCAGCGCAGGCGGGGTGTAGCGCAGCAGCGCGTACAACTGCGCCGTGAGGAAAAACGCAACCGTCACCATCGCCAGCAGAAACGCAATGCCAAAGAGCATTGCGGACAGCCCGCGCAGCAGCTCCCACTTCTTCATTGGCGCACCTCGATGCGATAGCCCAGGCCGCGAATCGTTCGGATGCGGAATGAGTGGCGATCTTCGGGGAAGCGCTCGCGCAGCCGGTTGATATGCACGTCGAGCGTGCGCTCGTTGCCGGCGAAATCGTAGCCCCAGATATCTTCGATCAGCTGATCGCGCGAGAAGGTTTGGCCGGGGTAGCTGGCCAGCTTGAACAGCAGCTCGAACTCCTTGCGCGGCAGCGTGAGGCTTTGGCCGCGCACGCTCACCTCGAAGGTCCGGCGGTCGATCCGCAGCTCGCCGAGCTGCACCGTCTGGGCGCTGGCGATGCGGTAGCGCTTGAGCAGCGCCTGCACCCGCGCCACCAGCTCAAGCGGCTCGAACGGCTTCACCAGGTAGTCGTCGGCGCCGAGCGCGAAGCCCTTGATCTTCTGGGCCGTCTCGCCCTTGGCCGTGAGCATCAGCACCGGCAGATCGCCATAGGCGCGCAGCTCGCGGCACAGCTCCCAGCCGTCCATACGCGGCATCATCACGTCGAGAATCGCCAGGTCGGGCCGCGTGGTTTCGAGCAGCGCCAGCGCCTCCAGGCCATCGGCGGCCTCGTGCACCGCGAAGCCGGCATCGCGCAGAAACACGCGCACCAGCTCGCGGATATTCGGATCGTCGTCGACAACCAGTACGGCGCTCATAGCAGGCTCCTTTCGTTGGAATGAAGCGAGGATACACCGGCTATGTAAACTGAATGCAAACGCGGCGCGGAGCTACGCCAGGTGTTGGGCGAGCCAGCCGGCCGCCTCAGCCAGCGTAGCGTGGCCGATGGACAGCGTGAGGTGGCTGGCGCCGGGCACCAGGCGGAAGGTGGCGTGGGGCGGCGCGGCCTGGCGCACCTGCGCGGCCTGCGCCGGCTTGACGATCGCGTCGGCGCCGCCGTACAGCAGCAGCAGCGGCGCGCGGATGCGCGGCAGGCTGCCCAGCAGGTCGAGCGCGTCGATCAGATCCCAGGTGCTGATCGCAGCGCGGATCGGCGCGGCCGCCCAGGCGCTGGCCAGCTGGTAGGCGCTGCAGTCGCGGAACATCGCCAGCGCGGCCGGGCTGAGCAGCCGCAGGCCCTCGCGCCACATGTCGGCGCGCGTGAAGTGCAGCCTTGGCGGCGCCTCCATCACCACCAGCGCGTCGGCGGGCACGCTATCGGCCAGCGCGCGCGCGGCAATGCAGCCGCCCAGGCTCAGCCCGAGCACCCCCACCCGCGCGAAGCGTGCGCGCAGCCACGCCACCGGCACGGCCACGTCGTCGAGCATATCGGGGAAGCGCTGGGCGCGCGGGTTCTCGCCGTGGCCGTCGAGGTCGACAAGCAGGGCGGCCAGGCCCTGGGCCAGCAGCGCGTCGACCAGCCACCATGTGTAGGCGGCCTTGTGGTCGCCCGAGCCGTGGAGCACGCACACGGCGGCGCGCGCGCCGCCGGCCGGCTCGATCAGGATACACGGCAGGTAGCCATAGGCCATGCTCAGCTGCACATCGCGCACGCGCCGATCGGCGTGCCGCCCCGGCCGCAGGCGCCGGCGCGGGTCGCTG
>CALLYN010000049.1 GCA_937858455.1 uncultured Kouleothrix sp. | reverse complement strand
ACCCATGAAATTCACGCTTTCCTGGCTCAAGGATCACCTCGATACCTCGGCCAGCCTCGCCGACATCCGCGCCACGCTCGACCAGATCGGCATCGAGGTCGAAGCCATCGACATAACGGCCGAGGTCGAACAGCCGGACCAAGGGAAAGGCTGAACACCTGTCCCGTCCCGGCTTGCAGGGGCAGGGTTGCGCATGTTAGCGAGGGCCAGTTCTAAAACGAGGCTCCTGATGTCCAATCCCCCGAACTCCACGACGCCGCCAGCAAACCCCGAAAGCGGATCCGCCGCGGCGGAGGCGGGACAGGCTCAACAGGGTCAGCCGTCCATCCGTATCCTCGGGCAGTACCTCAAGGATCTGAGCTTCGAGAACCCCAACGCGCCGCAGTCCATCATCCAGCAGCAGCAGGCACAGCCCCGGCGTCACCAGCAGCGCCACCGCCATGCCCGCCACCACCGCCAGCAGGTAGGTCAGCGCCAGCGGCTGCAGGAACGTGCCGAGCATGCCCTCGACAAAGAACACCGGCACGATCGCCAGCAGCGCGATCAGCAGCGCGTAGGCCAGCGGGCCGCGCATCTCGAGCACCGCCGCGCGGATCACCGCCGCCGCAGGCTCGCCGGGCGCCGCGCGCAGCCGCCGCACCACGTGCTCAACATCGACGATCGCGTCGTCGATCAGCACGCCTGCGGCAACCGCCAGCCCGAGGATCGCAACGATATTGATCGTCGCGCCGCGCATCCACAGCACCAGCCCGGCCGCCACCACCGCCAGCGGGATGGTGACCAGGCTGATCAGCACTGTGCGCCACTCAAAGAAGAACGCCACCAGCGCCAGCAGCATGGCCACAAACCCGATCAGCAGCGTCAGCGCCAGGTTGTCCAGCATCGCCTGGATGAAGTCGGCCGGCCGGAAGACGCTCGAGTCGGTCTGCATGCCCGCGAGGCCGGGGCGCATATCTTCAAGCGCCTGCTCGATATTGCGCGTCACGTCGAACGTGCTGGCGCCGGGGAACTTTTCGATCACCAGCATGATGCTGGCACCATTGTTTGTCAGCGCGTCGCCGATCAGCGGCTGGTGATCCTCAACCACGTTCGCCACGTCGCTCAGCCGCAGCGAGGTCTCTTCGATCGGCACCTGCGCCAGGCTGTCGCCCGACACAATCGGCAGGATGTGGCGGATGCCCAGGCGCTGGTTCGCCGTGTCGATGAACCCGCCGGTGCCGGGCGTCGAGGCCTCCACAAAGCTCAGCGACGAAACCCACAGCGAGTTTGCGGTGGTCTCGAGCACCTGCAGCAGCGACACGTTCTTCTCCTGCAGGCGCTTTGGGTCTACCTGCACCTGCAGCTGCCGGTCGCGCTGGCCCCAGATCGCCACATTGGCCACGCCGGGTACGCCCATCAGGCGCGGCGCGATCGTCCAACGCGCCAGCACCGACATCTGGATCAGCGAGAGATCCTTCGACGACAGGCCGACCATCAGCACCCGGCTGCTCGACGACAGCGGCTGGAGCATGGTTGGCGGCTTCGAGACGTGCGGCAGCGCCACGGCCTGGGTCATGCGCTCCGACACCATCTGCCGCGCGCGGATCAGGTCGGTGCCTGGCTGAAACAGCAGCACGATCGACGAAAGCCCCGGCACCGACTCCGAGCGGATCGTCTGGAGCCAGGGCAGGCCGTTCAGCAGATCTTGCTCAAGCGGCACGGTGATCAGCTGCTCGACTTCCTGGGCGGAAAGGCCGAGCGATTCGGTCTGGATCTCGACGTACGGCGGTGTGAATTCGGGCAGCACGTCCACCGGCATGGTGCGCATCTGCACAATGCCGAAGCAGATCAGCCCCGCCGCGAGCGCAACGACGACGAGCCGCAACCGCAGGCTCGCTCCAACGATCCTGTGCATCGAAGACCTCCATGTGTCACTATGCCAGCCTCACATGCAGCGCCGAACGCTTGCCCCCTTTCTCTGCCGCGCCGCGATTGTTGCCTGCGGCAGCATAGGATTGCTATATGGCGCTCCAGCTTGGCGCTTCGCGCAGCATCCGAGCACACCGCAGCGGCGCCCAACGCTGCACGCGCCGCAGCGCCGCCACATGCGGCACAATCGCACTATTCCTGGCGAATGCCGAGTATCGAGCCGGTATGCGAAGACGTGAGTGGAGTGCGTGCAGAACGCTGGTAGAGCGTGGCCTATGAGGAACTACCTTCGGTAGTAAAAATACTACAACAAAATCTCCCCGGCCGCATCGGGCAGCTGGGGAGATTTCAGGCGGCCAGGTGGCTAGAATTTCGCCCTGGTCAGTTGACCAGGTTGCGCTGCACGGCCAGGGCCACAGCCTCGACACGGCTGGCTACTTCGAGCTTGGCGAGGATGCTGCTCACAAAGAACTTGATCGTCGAGCGGCTGACCATCAGGCGCTCGGCGATCTCGGTGTTGCTCAGGCCGGCGATCATCAGCGCCAGAACTTCGCGCTCGCGGTTGGTGAGCGCGCGGGCCGGATCCGGCGGGTGCGCGGTCGCCTGGATCAGCGTCTTGGCCACCTCGGGGGCGAACGTGGGCCGGCCGCCATGGGCCGCGCGCACCGCCGCCGCCAGCTCCTCGGCGGTGGCGTTTTTGAGTATGTAGCCGATCGCGCCGGCCTGCAGCACCGAGCGCACAAGCTCCTCGTCCCAAAAGCTCGTGAGCACGATCACCTGCGTGCCGGCATGGCGCTGGCGGATGGCGCGCGTGGCGCTGGTGCCGTCCATGCCCGGCATCACCAGGTCCATCAGCACTACGTCGGGCTGCAGCGTCTCGCAGGCGCGGATCGCCTCCTGGCCGCTGGCGACCTCGCCAGCCAGCTCGAGGTCGTCGTAGACTTGCAGGAACGCCGAAAGGCCGCTGCGCACGACGGCGTGATCGTCGACGACGAGCACGCGCACGCGGTTATACTCGCTCATTTGCTCTTCCCCCTACTGCCGGGCTACCCCAGCCGCGCGCCAGCCGCCACTGCGGGCAGCGCGGCCACCGCCTGCGGCAGTGGCCACACCACCAGCACCTGTGTGCCCTCGCCAGGGCGCGTCTGTATACACAGCGTCGCACCAATGTCGCCGGCGCGCTCGCGCATGATCTCGAGCCCCAGATGGTCGCCCGCGACGCGGGCCGGGTCGAAGCCGCGGCCGTCGTCGCTGATCCGCATTTCGATCTGGCTGGCCTGGCAGTGCAGCGATACCGCCAGCTGGCTGGCACCGGCGTGGCGCGCGACATTGTTCATCGCCTCCTGGGCGATGCGGTACAGCGTCAGCCGCACGTCGGGCGGAATTGGGCACTGTCCCTCGACAGTCAGCGTCACCGGGATGCGCGCGCGGCTGCCCATCATCTCGCTCAGCAGCCGCAGCAGCTCGCCCAGGTCGATCTCGGCCATGGTGGCGGGGCGCAGCTCGAGCAGCAGCGCGCGCATCTCGGCCAGCGCGCCGCGCGTCATCTGGCGCAGCTCGTCGAGCTGGCGGCGCGCCTCGGCGGCGTTACGCTCCCACAATCGCGGCAGCACGTCGGCGATAAGCGTAGTCGAGAACAGCGTCTGCGTCACCGCGTCGTGGAGGTCGCGCGCGAGCCGGCTGCGCTCGGCCGCTACCGCCACGCGCTCGGCCTGGATGCGCAGCCGGGCGTTTTCGATCGCCAGCGCGGCTTGGTCGCTAAATGCCACCGCCACCGCAACCTCGTCGCGTGAAAATTCGCGCGGCTGCGGGTAGAACAGCGCCATCACGCCGTAGGCTTCTTCCTTCACCACCAGCGGCACCGCCAGCACCGCCCGGAAGTGCTGCCGCAAGGCGGCAATACGCGCCTGCAGCGCTGGCGCCAGCGCGCCGTCGGCTAGGTCGTCGTGCTCAGCAATATCGCTCATCGCAACGGGCTGCCGGCTTTCGATTGCCTGGCTCAGCGGGCGCCAGCTGGCCGGGATGCCGTCGGCCATGTCGGGCTCCAGGCCGCTCGCCGACTCAAGATCCAGCATCGGGTCGCGGCCGCTCAGCCGGTATACCACCCCGGCGTCGGTGCCAAGCAGCCGGCCGGCCTGCACCAGAATCGTATGCAGTATCTCGTCGAGCGGCCGGTTCGAGTTCAAGATCGCCAGGATGTCGCGCATGCCCTCGGCCACCTGGCGCCGGCGGGCGATCTCGTGGGTGCGCTCCTCGACGCGCCGCTCGAGCGTATGGTAGGCCTGCACCCGCTCGGTGATATCGTGGAGAATGCTGATCGCGAACTGCACCAGCCCGCGCTCATCAAAGGCCGGCGTGGCCTTCACCACCATCCAGCGCTCCGCGCCGGTGTCGCGCACGCGGAAGTGTACGATCGTCTCGGGGTGCTGCTGGCCGCGCAGGGCCAGCCGCTCGGGCAGATCCGCCGCGATCGGCTGGCCCTGCTCGTCGAGGAAGTCGAGCTTCTGCAGCATGTCGGTGCCAGGCGCCTCGAGCAGCGCCGCCACCGAATCGTAGCCCAGCGCTAGCGCCGCCGCGTCGTTGGCGTAGATCAGCGCGCCGCTCGCATCGCGCACGCTGATACCGTCGGCGACGCCCTGCAGAATAATCGCCAGCTGATCGCGCGATTTGCGCAGGTTGGCCTCGGCCTGCTGGCGTGCGCGAATGTCGCGGTCGATCAGGATGCCCGCGCCAGTCACCAGCATGATCGCTACCATGCAGCCGATCGCGATACGTACGATAATATCGTACTCGCGCGCGTCGGCCTCGGCCGCGCGCTGGTACAGCTGCTGCTCCTGCTCGCCGCGCAGCCCGCTTAACAGCGCCTCGATACCGTCCATCACCGGCTTGTCCTCCTGCTCAAGGATCATCTTGAGCGCAGGATCAAAGCCTTGCTCGCGGCGCACGTCGATCGTCGCCACAATCTCGCCCAGCCGCGTGGCGATCAGCGGCTTGAGCGCGGCGATCTTCTCTTGCTGCGACGGGTACTCGACCGTCAGCTTCTCCAGGTCGCGCACGTCCTGGTTGATCGTCTGCATCTCGGCATCGTACGAGCCGAGGTAGCGCTCGTCGCCGGTGATCACGTAGCCGCGCTGCACGTCTTCGGCGTCGTTTAGCAGCGACGAGACCGCCTCGATCTTGGCCAGCGCCGCCGCCGCCTGCGAGCCGCGCTCGTCGACTTCGCGCAGCTTGCGGGTGGCCTGGTAGGTCAACAGGCCCATCAGCACCAGCAGCAGCAGCGCGAGAACAAACCCAAGCTGCAAATACCGCTCGGTGGCGCGTACAAGCTGATATACTTGCTGCGGCCAGATCTTCGCAAGGCCACGCCGGGTCGGCGACGAAACGCTCATGGTGCTGCCCCACTACAGGCGCCTGAGCCAGCGGCATTGCAGCGCGCAAGCCGGCCCATCAATGTAGATGTAATGGTAGAAGCAATTGCGAAAGCGTGCGAAAGCGACCAATGCAGTAGATATTACGCCTCACAGAATGTCTGTGACAGGAAATTACCGCCGCGTAGGCGTTCGCCGCGGCAGTGGCCGAACGTCGAGGCCAGATTCAGCCGCCGCGGTCGTTCAATGGCGCTGCGCCAGGTAGCTGCAAGCGTATGGAGACGCAGTATTTATTGAGGCGTAAAATGTACTACGTAGTATAGCAGCGCAAAAGCGTTACTGCAAGTATTAATATACGAAAGATACTGCGTTGCAAAGGCTTTTAAGGAGCTTATTGTTCCATAGAACTGTTAAAATAACGCGATCATCAAATGAATATTTTGTCATTTGACAGGACTTACGCGGTGTCCCGCGCGGGGGGCTTGGAGGGCTTGCGCCCTCCAAAATCATCTCTTTTTGGCCGTTCGCGGCCACGGTGGTGGCCGCGAACGCCCCGAGATACCGCCCTTTTCAAACCATTTCCGAGGGATGTCATGAATTTAACGCAGCTCCTCCCCGAATTCGTTGGTATTGCGGCCGGTGATTTTCCGATGGGCACGCCCGAGCGCCAGCTTAGCGCTCTGGCCAAGGCCTACGGCGGCACGCGCGAGTCGTACCGCGAGGAGTCGCCGCAGCACACTGTCGCGCTGGCGGGCTTCGCGATCGCGCGCGCGCCGGTGAGCAATGCGCTCTATGGCGCGTTTGTCGCCGCCACCGGCGCGCGCGCGCCCATTCACTGGCGCGCGCCGCAGCCGCCCGCGCAGCTGCTCAGCCACCCCGTGGCCGACGTGAGCTGGAACGAGGCTGTGGCGTTCTGCGCCTGGCTTAGCGGCGCGCTGGAGCAAGAACAACGAGGCAGCGGGGCGGTTGGCGATCGCGCCTCGGTCTTTCGCCTGCCATCCGAGGCCGAGTGGGAGCGCGCCGCACGCGGCACCGACGGGCGCATGTTTCCATGGGGCGAGCGCTGGGAGTCTACCCGCGCGAACACGCGCGAGGCCGAGATCGGCGGCACTACGCCGCTAGGCGCGTACCCGTCGGGCGCCAGCCCGGCGGGCTGCCTCGACATGGCCGGCAATGTGTGGGAGTGGACGGCCTCGCTCGACGCGCTGTACCCGTACCAAGCCGGCGATGGCCGCGAGCAGGCGGATGCGCCGGGGCGGCGGATCTTGCGCGGCGGCTGCTACGCCAACCCGCAGGGCTTTGCGCGCTGCGCCTGCCGCTTCCGGCTGCTGCCCGGCGCGAGCAACCCGTTTCTGGGCTTTCGCCTGGCGATCTAGCGCATCAGGAAGAGAACCAGCGCCAGCAGCGCCAGCACCACCAGGCCAGCGTACAGCATCAGCCGCTCGCGATCGACCAGCGCCGAGTCGCCGCGCACCTCGTTGTTGAAGCCTATCAGCGTCAGGCTGTGCGGCTTGGCTTTGTAGGTGTAGTCCACCTCGGTCACCGGCACGCCTTTGATCAGCAGCTCGGCGCTGATCAGCCGGGCGTTGGCGCCGCCGCCATTGATCGCCTGCTCGACCAGCTCCTTCAGCGGCGCCACCTGGTACCACTGCGCCTCGTAGGCGTCGATCCGGCTGCTGAACACTTCCTGCGCCTGGGTCTGGATCGTCAGCTTATGCAGGCCGGTCAGGTCGTCCTCGTTGAGGTACAGCTTCCCGTGGCGCGACCAGCTGAAGACCTTTTCTTCCATCATCTGGCCGGCGCCCTCGCAGCGCGGGCAGGCCTGCTTGCCATAGCCGCGGCAGATCGGGCATGGCTCTTTCAGCGCCTCGTTGCGCGTCGAGCCGTCGGGCTCGCGCACCTTGCGCACGCGCTCGATCTGGCCCTCGCCGCCGCAGTGCTTGCACGTGACATTCGCCGCGCCGCCGCAGTCGCCGCACGGCACCACCCGCCGCGACCCAGGGATCACGATCGGCGTCGGCGGCGCGTCGACGAACGGCTCGATCTCGGGCACCGGCGCGCCCCACAGGTCGGGCTCGCGCGCCGCCGGGCTGATCGCGCCTTCTTCAGGCACCACCTGGCGCACCTGCGCTGGCGTGCGCGTCTCGTAGTGCGCACGCAGCTCGTAGAGGTATACGTCGTAGCTGACGATCTGGCTGGGCTGGATCACCTGGCCCAGCAGCGGCCGGCGCAGCGCGCCCGACTGGCTCCAGCGGTCGAGCAGCTTGCGGATCACCCCGGTGCGGTGCAGGTTATCGGCGCGGGCGCGGCTGCGCGCCACAAACTCGTGGTCGAGCAGGTTGCCGACGACCGTCTCGAGCGGGTTCTCGAGCCACTCGGCCACTGGCTCCCAGCGCGACTCCTCCATGTCGTCGGTCGACTGGTCGATCTGCTGCCGCAGTGCCTGGCGCAGCGCCACGGCCGCCTGCGCGGCGCCGGCGTAGCGCTGCGCGGGCTGCGGCGCCA
>CALLYN010000048.1 GCA_937858455.1 uncultured Kouleothrix sp. | reverse complement strand
GGCGAAGCCGCCCCCGAACCCCCACTATTTTCTGGTGGGTGGCGCGGCGGTTGCGAAGCTAGCGCCGCGCCCACTCGGCAATCGCGCGGATCTCGCGCGGGCCGGTGCGGCAGCAGCCGCCGATCAGCCGTGCGCCGCTGGCGTGCCACGCGCGCGCCTGCTCGGCGTAGGCGCCGGTTTCGCCCTCGCCAGCCCACGCGCCCGTGGCGGCGTCGTAGCCCTCGCCCGAGTTTGGGTACACCACGATCGGCTTGGCGCTGGCCGAGCGGATCGCGCGTATCAGGCCGGGGATGTGGTGTGGCGCGCTGCAGTTCACGCCGATCGCCGCCACCTGGTCGTAGCGATCGAGCAGGGCGGCGCACTCGGCCAGCGGCTCGCCGTGGCAGGTGTGCGCGCCGTCGCGGGCGCTGAAGCTGATCCAGGCGTGGCGGCCAGGGAACTCGGCCAGCAGCTCGGCCAGCGCCTGGGCCTCCTGCAGGCATGGGATCGTCTCGCATGCCAGGATGTCGGCCTGGCTGCCGGCCAGCACCGCCATGCGCGGCCGGTGGAACTCGGCCAGCTCGCTCGCGCTCAGGCCGTAGTCGCCGCGGTACTCCGAGCCGTCGGCCAGAAACGCGCCATACGGCCCGACCGACGCGGCTACGATCGGGCGCGGGCGGCCTGCGCGGTTGGCTGCCGTGGCCCAGAAGGCGTCGCGCGCGTCGGCGGCCAGCTGCACCGATCGGCGCATCAGCTCGGCGGCCGCGTCGGCGCCGAGGCCGCGCTGCGCGAAGCCGGCGAACGTGGCCTGGTAGCTGGCACTGATGGCGCAGTCGGCGCCGGCCGCGAAGTAGTCGGCGTGCACCTGGCGGATCAGGCCCGGCGCCTCGATCAGCACCTTCGCCGACCACAGCGGGTCGCGCAGGTCGCAGCCGCGCGCCTCGAGCTCGGTGGCTAGCGCGCCGTCGAGGATCATTAGCCCGTGCTCGCTGAGGATCTGGTCGATTGGGTTCATGGCGGTTTCTTTCTGTTTGCGCACAACCTGGGCGGCCGGCGGCTTGCCTTCGGCAGAGCGGCGCCGTTCGTGCGCGCCGCGCCGGTGCCGGCGCCGGGAATACGCATGGTACTCGATCTTCTTTTTTCCACCAAGGCGGCGCTCGCCTCGCGCAACCCCTTACGAGCCCTGGCTGCGGAAGCCCTGCCATTGACAGCCTGGCGTGGCCGCGGTATACTATGCCCCGAAAACAAACCGACGGTCGGTTTATAGCACGGGCAGCGGCGATGGCGCGGGTGGTGAAAGAGCAAGAATACACGGCGCGGCGCGGCGAGATCCTCGACGTAGCCGAGCGGCTGGTCGAGACGATCGGCTACGAGCGGATGTCGATCCAGGACATCCTGGACGCGCTGCAGATGTCGAAGGGCGCGTTCTACCACTACTTTGGCTCGAAGCACGCCCTGCTCGAGGTGCTCGTCGAGCGGCGGCTGGCCGAGGCCGAGCGGCGCCTGCTGCCGATCGTGCACGACGCCGAGCTGACGGCGCTCGCCAAGTTTGAGCGCTTCTTTCAAACCAGCAACAGCTGGAAGCTCGAGCAGCGCAGCTTTCTGATCAAGCTGCTCGGCGTCTGGTACGCCGACAGCAACGCGATCATGCGCCAGAAGGTGCGCGCGGCGGCGCTGAAGGTGCTGGCGCCGCTGTTCGCCACGATCGCGGTGCAGGGCGTGGCCGAGGGCGCGCTGAATGCGGCCTACCCCGAGCACGTCGGCATGGTGATGGTGAACCTGGCGTACGATTTTGGCGATATTCTCGCGGCGCAGCTGCTGGCGCACGAGCCGGCCGCCGCCAAGGCCCACAACATGGAGCAGACTATCGCGGTGTACACCGACGCGATCGAGCGCGTGCTGGGCGCGCCGAGCGGCTCGCTCGCGATCGCCGACGCCGCGACGCTGCGCGCCTGGGCCGATGTTTCCGAGGGCGGCTAGAGCCAATAGATTTCAAATTGCCACAAAGCCACACCGACGTACAGAATATGCGGCAGCAGCGCGCCTTCGAGACTTTGGGGCTTTGTGGCGAATGTCTATGTTTATTGCGGCTAGAACACTGGTAGAGCCTCCGCGAGTACGCGCGTCACAACAGTAGGCGGTGCGACCATGGCGCTGATCGAAGCCGAAAACCTGACCAGGCTGTATGGCGCGGGCGAGGCGGCCGTCACGGCGCTCGACCACGCCAGCCTCAGCGTCGAGGCGCGCGAGTTTGTGGCGGTGATGGGCCCGAGCGGCTGCGGCAAGTCGACGCTGCTGTACCTGCTGGGCGGCCTCGACCGGCCGACCAGCGGGCGGGTGCTGATCGAGGGCCAGTCGATCGGCGAGCTTGCCGACGACGACCTGACGCGCCTGCGGCGCCAGAAGATCGGCTTTGTGTTCCAGTCGTACAACCTCATCCCCATGCTCGACGCGATCGACAACGCCGCGCTGCCGCTGACGCTCGACGGCGCGCCGCCCGATACGGCGCGCGCCAGGGCCACCGAGTGGCTGCGCAAGGTCGGCCTCGGGCATCGCCTGAACAGCAGGCCCGACCAGCTTTCCGGCGGGCAGCAGCAGCGCGTGGCGGTGGCGCGCGCGCTGGTGGCCGAGCCCAAGCTGGTGCTGGCCGACGAGCCCACCGGCAACCTCGACACGCGCTCGTCCGACGAGATCGCCGCGCTGCTGCGCCAGATCGCCGACGACTGGGGCCGCGCCGTGGTGATGGTGACGCACGACGCGCATATCGCCTCGTACGCCGACCGGGTGCTGTTTCTGCGTGACGGCGTGATCGCCGACGCGCTGCGCCTCGAGGCGCGCGATGGCGCAAACGCCGACCTGGTGAACGCGCGGTTACGCCAGCTGGTGTAGTGTCAGGAGGCCGGCCATGCTCAGGCTACAGCTTACACTGGCGATGCGCTACCTGTGGGGGCGCAAGCTGCGCACCGCGCTCACCACGCTGGCGATCGTGTTCGGCACGATGGTGATCTTTGGCATGAACATCCTGCTGCCGACCATGCTGGCCGCGTTTCAGGCGAACGTGCTGGCCGCCGCCGGCCAGGTCGACGTGACCGTCACCGAGAAGAATGGCGAGGCGTTTGGCCGCGAGGTGCTCGGCAGGGTGCGCGCGGTGCCGGGCGTGCGCGCGCTGGCCGGCTCGCTCAGCCGCACCGTCAACATCCCCGCCGGCTACTACGGTCGCGCCCAGCTCGGCGCGCTGACGCTCACCGGCATTGATGTCGACGCGGCCCAGGCGCTGCGCACCTACGCGCTGAAATCCGGGCGCTTTCTGCGGCCCGGCGACGAGGCCGCCACGGTGATCACCGCCAACCTGGCCGAGAGCCTGGGCCTGAGCCTGGGCGGCAAGCTGCACCTGCCGACCGCCGACGGCGACGTGGCGCTCAGGGTTGTCGGCCTGATGCCGCCGCGCTCGCGCCCCGGCAACGAAGAGGTGCTGGTGACGCTGCACGAGGCCCAGAAGCTGCTCGACCTGCCGAACCGCATCAACACCGTCGAGGCCAACTTCGACACCACCGACCAGGCCCAGCGCGAAGCGACCCAGCGCGCGGTCGCGGCCGCGCTCGGCGACGACTACACGCTGGGCGGGATGGCGGGCGGCAGCGAGCTGCTCACCAGCCTGCAGACGTCGCGGGTGGCGTTTAGCGTGTTCGGCTTTCTGGCGCTTTTCATGGGCGGCTTCATTATTTTCAACACCTTCCGCACGATTATCGCCGAGCGCCGCCACGATATCGGCATGCTGCGCGCGATCGGCGCCAGCCGCGCGACGATCGTCGGGCTGATCCTGGCCGAGGGGCTGGTGCAGGGCGTGGCCGGCACGCTGATCGGCATGCTGCTCGGCTACCTCATGGGCGCCGGCCTGCTGATCCTGATGCGCTCGGTGTTCCGCGATTTCCTGCACATGGCGATCGGCGGCCCGGTGGTGCAGCCGCAGCTGATCGGGCTTACGCTGCTGCTGGGCGTGGGCGTGACGCTGCTCGCCGGCCTGCTGCCGGCGCTGAGCGCCAGCCGCAGACCGGGCATCGTACGTGCCTCGGCAACCGATACATAGTCCATTGCTCTTGCTCCTCTCCCCTGCGCGGCTTGCGTGGCAGCCTCGCTGTGTTAGCTTCGGGCACACGATAAGATACCGGGAGATATAGTCATGGCCGAAGCCGACCAAAGACGTTAGAGCCGAAACTGGATTGGCGTGTGCTGGGATTCACGATGGCCC
>CALLYN010000047.1 GCA_937858455.1 uncultured Kouleothrix sp. | reverse complement strand
AGGTGGCGGGGCAGATGGGTGGCACCATCCTGCTGGTCGCGGGCGCCGCGATGGTCGTGGTGCTGGGCCTGCAGACCTGGTTGGTGAGTCGCGACCGTAAGGCGGGCGGCAAAGGCTACGGGTTGCTGGGTGCCGCCGTCTGCCCGAAATGCGGAAAGCCTTTCGGCATGCACATCTGGGGCCTGAACGCGCTGGGCGGCAAGTACGACCGCTGCGACCACTGTGGCAAGTGGAGCATCGTGCGGCGGGCCAGCCCGGCGGCGCTGGCCGCGGCCGAAGCCGCGGATGCTCCGGCCGCATCGGTGCCGGCTGCTGAAGTCGCCAAAGAACGCGAACGCCGCCAGCTGGATGACACACGCTATTCGGACAACCCGTAGCACCGTGGATCTGACTGGCGAAAGGGGTGAAAGCCGGGCGCGCCCCCGGCTTTCACCCCTTTTTTCATGGAATTCTCATGCAAGATCGGGTGTGACATGGGCCAATTCGGGGAGGGTGAAGCCGCGCGTCGCATTAGAATGGCGAACGTATCGGGCATCATCTCTGCAACGATCCCAATGCCCAACGTGTCCGCATCGTTCGGCGAGGCTCTGCGTAATAGAAACGTCCAATCATGAACCTTGGTGAGAACATCCGCGTCGCGCTGCGTGCTCTGGGCGCCAACAAACTCCGCTCTGCCCTGACGATGCTGGGCATCATCATCGGCGTGGGCGCTGTCGTCGGCCTGCTGGCCATCGGCAACGGCGCCTCGGCGGTCATCACCAACCAGGTGCAGGGCATTGGCTCGAACCTGGTGCAGGTCGTGGCCGGGCGCATCCGCCAGGGCGGACAATCCACCCAGGGCACGCTGTACCTTTCCGACTACCTTGCCCTGGAGCGCGAACTCAAGAACGTGGCCGGCATCGCGCCGCTGGCGCAGGCCAGTGGGACCGTGACGTACGAGCGCGAAACTCTCTCGGCCCAGGTAACGGCCAGCACGCCGGCGTTCCTCCAGGTGCGCAGCTACGAGGAACGCTCGATGGGGTGCAGCGCCGACGGCGGCAACGCCCGGGCCTGCGCCTTCCTCGAGGTGGCCCGCCCGGGGGGCGGTGGCGAACGCTTCGGCGTCGGCATCGATGCCAATATCGTCACCGCCTCGATCCGCGCTCTGGTCAGCGGTCTCAACCGGCTCTGGCAAGATGCCGCCGAGGAAAGCGCCAGCCGCGCCGCCTGACCCGGCAGCCCAAGGGTGAACCCCGGGGTTCGCACCCGGGCGCGGGGCCGGCAGGAATCCGGCGCACGATAGGGCGGACAGTGACTCGGCCGGCGAGGTAGAATGATGGGATTATTTCGCACCTCGACCATCGCCGAGGTCAGCCTGAAGCAGGGCCGCACCGGTCCGCTCGTCTTCGTGCTCGTACGCCACGAGATCGCGAGCAGCGACGGCGTGGCGCTGGTCGAGGAGCACGACATCGTCTACCGCGACCTGCCCCAGGCCGGCGAGACAGCACCAGCGCCGCGGCCGGCGCCGGCCATGGCCGCCTGGCGGCGCGACGTCCATCCGGACGATGTGCTGCTGTTCCGCTACTCCGCCTTGACCTTCAACGGCCACCGCATCCACTACGACCGGCGCTACGTCACCGAGGTCGAGGGCTATCCCGGGCTCATCGTCCATGGGCCTCTGCTCGCGACCCTGCTCGCCGACCTGGTGCGCCGCGCGCTGAAGATGCGCCACCCGGCCCCGCGCTTCAGCGCGCGCCTGGCCGAGGCCACCGGCGGCAACCCGTTCTTCATCCTCGAGACGCTGCGCGCGCTCTACGACCAGGGCAAGCTCACCCGCGACGCGCAGGGCGTGTGGCATACCGCCTGGGATGGCCCCGGCGCCGACTATCACGACCTTGAGCTGCCCGCCGCGCTGCACCAGGCGATCGATCACCGCCTGCGCGAGCTGCCGCCGGCCGAGCGCGCCACCCTGGCCGCGGCGGCGGTGCTGGGCCAGAACTTCACCCCGACGACGCTCGCGCGCATGGCCGATGGCGCGCTGCCGCCCGAGCTGCTGCACCGCCAGTTTCTGGTAGAAGATACCGCCGGCTACCGTTTCGGCCACGAGACACTGCGCGAGGTGATCTACAGTGAGCTCGACGACCAGACCCGCCGGGCGTTGCACCTGCGCGCGGCCGAGGTGCTCGAGCAAGAGCACTACGCCCGCGTCGAGGCGCTGGCGCAGCACTTCTACCTCGCCGGCGCCTGGGAAAAAGCCTTCCCGCACCTGGTAGGGGCCGGCGATCACGCCCGGCTGGTGTACGCCTACAGCGACGCGCTGCACAACTACAACCAGGCGCTCGAGGCTAACGCCAACGCCGGCCCGGCCGCCGCAGCCGCCGCTACGCTCTGGAGCATTCACCTCAAGCGCGCCGAGGTGGCCATGCTGCTGGGCGAGTATACCAACGCGATACTGGCCTACGAGGCGGTGCTTCAGCTGGCCGAGCGCGACGCGCGCGCAGCCGACGCGACTGTGCGGCACGGCGCGCGGCGCAGCGCCCAGATCCAGGCGCTCAACGGGCTGTGCTTTGTCGCCGGCCATACCAACGACTACGACCTGGCCGACCGCGCCAGCCGCCGCGCGATGGCGCTGGCCGCCGAGAGCCCGCGCCTGATCGACCGCGCCGAGGCGTTCTACCAGGCCGGCGTGGTGAACCTGCGCCGCGACGACTACGGCGAGGCGGTGACGCTGTTCGAGCAGGCGCGCGCGATCTACGAGGCGCTCGACGACCAGGCCGGCCTGGCGCGCTGCTGGTACCGGCTGGCCTGGGCCACGCTGCGCATCCACGGCGCCACCGACCACGCCGTGGCGCTGTTCGAGCAAGCCCGCGCGGTGTTCCAGCACCTTGGCGCCCAGTACGAAGAGCACGACTGCACGATCGCGCTGGGCAACCTGCTGCTGTGGCGCGGCGCGCTGCCCGAGGCGCTGCGCCTGCTCGAAGCCAGCCTGCCGTTCTTTCGCGCCAGCGCCGCGCGCGACAAAGTCTCCGAGGCGCAGATCTCGCGCGCCGAGGCGCTGCGGCGCATGGGCCGCCTCGACGACGCGCTTGCCGCCGTCGAGGAAGTGTACCAGACGCATGTCGAGCTGGGGCGCACCGCCGCCGCCCAGTACGACTCGATCGTGCTGGGCAATGTGCTGCGCGATATGGGCCGCTACCCCGAGGCGCGGCGCTGGCTTCAGGCCGCCTACGCCAGCGAAGATCGGCTGAACCGCGTCCGCGCGCTGTTTGGCCTGGCCGAGCTGAGCCTGCAGCTGGGCGAGGTAGGCCAGGCCTTCGAGCAGGTGTCCGAGGCGCTCGCGCTGATCCGCTGGCTCGGCGCCCGCGCCCAGCGTGGCGTGGCGCTGTGCGTGCTGGGCCAGGTGCGCGCCGCCGACCGCGCCGGCGCGCTGCCGCCGCCCACCGCCGACCTTCCCGATGCCGAGGTGTGCTTCCGCGAGAGCGAGCGCCTGCTGCAGAACGCCAGCTACCAGAGCGATGTGAGCCGCACCTGCGCGTGCTATGGCGCATTTCTGCTGGGCCAGCGCCGCGCCGCCGAGGCCCGCACGGTGCTGCTGCGCGCCCAGGCGCTGGCCCAGCAGTGCGGCCTGGCGACGCTGAGCGAGCAGATCGCCGCCGATCTCCAGCGCGCCATGC
>CALLYN010000046.1 GCA_937858455.1 uncultured Kouleothrix sp. | reverse complement strand
GCGAAGCCGCCCCCAAACCCCCACCAAAGTGTACGTGATCAAGCGAATTTGGTATGAGTACAGCATCCCGGCGAGCTCGAACAGGCCCTGGCGGCGCCCGCGCTCGTCGAGCGTGGCGAGCGTAGGCCAGCAGCGCACGGCGATGTCGTAGAGCCAGCGCGCCGCGCGGGTTGCGAGCACGGGCGTCGACATAGCGCTCCGGCGCCGAACCGATTGCCGCTGCGGGCGGTTGTAGGGCGCGGGGCGGGCGTTTGTCAATCGCTGTGCGCCGTGGCCCACAGGTGTGCGTACTTCAGGCCGGTGCCGGTGTTGAACAGCACCACCGTCTCGTCGGGCCTGATCCAGCCGCTGGCCAGCAGCGCGGCCTGGGCCGCGACGCACGCGCCGCCCTCGGGCGCGGCGAAGATGCCGGTGGTGGCGCCGAGCAGGTTGGCTTGCGCGATCATTGCGTCGTCGGCCACGGCCAGCGCCGTGCCGGCGCTGGCGCGGATCGCGCGGATGATCAGGAAGTCGCCGACCGCCACCGGCACGCGCAGCCCGTCGGCGACGGTGTGGGCGCCCTGCCACAGCTCGGCGTGCTCGGCGCCCTGCGCGAACGCCCGCACGATCGGCGCGCAGCCCTCGGCCTGAACGCTGACCATGCGCGGGCGCGCCGCGCCGATCAGCCCCATGGCCTCCAGCTCGTCGAAGGCTTTCCACATGCCCACCAGCCCGGTGCCGCCGCCGGTCGGGTAGATGATCACGTCGGGCAGCCGCCAGCCGAGCTGCTCGGCCAGCTCGTAGCCCATGGTCTTTTTGCCCTCCAGGCGATACGGCTCTTTCAGCGTGCTCAGGTCGAACCAGCCGTGCTCGGCGGCGCCGGCGCGCACGCGCGCCCCGCAGTCGTTGATCAGGCCGTCCACCAGCGTCACGCGCGCGCCGAGCGCCTGGCACTCGGCGCGGAACGGCTGCGGCACGTCGGCGGGCATGAATACGTGCGCCGGCAGGCCGGCAAGCGCGGCGGCGAAAACGGCGGACGGCAATCCAGACTTGTGATCGGACTGGGTGAGGTTGCTGAGGACCCCATTGCCTTGGGCAAACGTCGGCGCAGCGAGGAAGGCCATATCGATCGTGATGTAGCTGATCACTTTGAAGCCTCCTGGTCCTGACGTGCCGGTCTCCACGCGCGGGTGCGCATGCGTTGTCGTTAGATTAGACGTTTCCCAGACTCGCCGCGAACTATTTAATGCCATTCGCCGAGAAATCCCGGACTTTCTTGTGGGACGGGCTTCGGACCCGGTGGCGAGATCCGTCCACACCTTCCTTAG
>CALLYN010000045.1 GCA_937858455.1 uncultured Kouleothrix sp. | reverse complement strand
CTTCTAAACCGTAGGTTGTGGGTTCGAGCCCCGCCGCCCGCGCCACGTCCCAATCCGCAATTGCGCACGCTCGGCGGCCAGCCACACCTCCGCCTCGCCCTCGCCAAGCCAGCCAGGGCGTTTTTCTGTATCCACCATGATTATACCCTGTGTTCAGGCACCGTGTAGACGCGCCGACATATTCCGATGAGCTGTCGTAGCGGCTCGGCGGCGCATACGCCTTGCGCAGGTAGTATTGTGTGCCTCCAGTGCTGTATCAGAAACGGTGCCGCCCGGCCGGCATCTTTCGATAGCGATCACGACGGGCATGGAGCGCGCTATGCCGCTGATTGGCATCGACATTGGCACATCGTTTATCAAGGGCGCGGCGCTCGACCTTGAGGCCCGGCGCTTCGGCCGCGTCCGCCGGCTGCCATTCCCCGAGCCGCTGCCCGGGCGACCGCCGCTCCACCGCGAGTTCGATCCCGGCGCGATTATGGCCGCTGTACGCGAGCTGATCGCGGCGCTGCTGCCCGACGCGGCGCCGTGCGAGGGGTTGCTGATCTGCGGCCTGATGCACGGCCTGGTGTGGGCCGACGCGCACGGCCAGCCGCGCTCGCCGCTCACCACCTGGCAAGATCAGCGCGTGCTCGAGCCCCACCCCAGCGGCGCCGGCTCGTTCTTCGACGTGCTGGCCGCTCAGGTCGCCCCCGACGAGCGCCGCCAGCTTGGCAACGAGCTGCGCGCCGGGCAGCCGCTCGGCCTACTGTTCTGGCTGGCCGAGCAGCGGCGACTGCCAGCACCCAGCCTGACGCCGGCGTCGCTGCCCGATTTCGTGGCGGCCAACCTGTGCGCCACCCAGCCCACCACCGCGCCAACCAACGCAATGGCCCATGGGGCGCTCAACCTCGACACCATGCGCTGGCACGAGCCGCTGCTTGAGCGCCTGGGCCTGGGCGGCCTGTGCTGGCCGGCAGTGCAGCCCGAAGGATCGATCGTTGGCCTGGCTGAGGTTGGCGGGCGCTCGATCCCCTGCTACATGCCGGTGGGCGATTTCCAGTGCGCCCTTGCCGGCGCGCTGCTTGCGCCCGCCGAGCTCTCGCTCAATATCGCAACCGGCTCGCAGGCCAGCATGCTGCTGCCCGAGCGCGCATTCGGCGATTTTCAGACACGCCCGTTCTTTGATGGGCGCTTCCTGGCGACGATCACGCACATCCCAGCTGGGCGCTCGCTTAGCGCGCTTGTCGCGCTCCTCTCGGAGCTAGCGGTTGGCCAGGGCGTGGCGCTGCCCGACCCCTGGCGCTATATCGCCGACGCGGCCGCGCGCACTCCGGCCACGCGCATCGAGGCCGACCTGGCCTTTTTCAGCAGCTCGTACGGCGATGCCGGCGCGCTCGCCGGGCTGCACGAGGAAGAGCTAACCGTCGGCCACCTGTTCCGGGCGGCGTTCGAGCGCATGGCGGCGACATACCACCACGCCGCGCTGCGGGTAGCGCGCGGCCAGGGATGGCGCGGCCTGGTGCTCTCGGGCGGGCTGGCGCAGAAGCTGCCGGCGCTGCGCGACACGATCGCGGCGCGCTTCGGCACGCCCTACCGTTTTGCCCCCTCATCGGAAGACACCATGCTTGGCCTACTGGCGCTGGGCCTGGCCTTTAGCGGCCGCGCCAGCAGCCTCGGCGCGGCCGCGCGCATGCTCGCGAGCTACCGCGAGGCCGGCGCAGAGTGAAGATCCCTTTCTCCTGGGTAGCTGTCTGATTCGATACAGCCTGCCGCAATTTGCGATAATTGGCTAGCGCCGTGCACGGCGCATCCCGTTTGAACATTGCGCGGAAGGACCAAGGCGATGAAGATTGGCATCCCCCGTGAAGTGCGCGAAGGCGAGGCCCGCGTCGGCATGACGCCGGCCGGCGTGCGCGAGCTGGTGGCCATGGGCCACCAGGTATTCGTCGAGCACGCCGCCGGCGAGCGCAGTGGCTTCGCCGACCAGGCATATATCGACGCCGGCGCCGACCTGGTGTACTCGCCACAGGAGGTGTACTGGCGCGCCGAGATGATCGTCAAGGTGGTGCGGCCTACCGCCGCCGAGTTCGATCTGCTGCAAGACGGCGCGACACTCGTCGGTTTTCTGCAGCTGGCCTCGATCCGCCAGCACAAGATCGAGACATTGTTGCGCAAGCGGGTGACGGCGATCGCGCTCGAGTCGATTGCCACCGACAACGGCGACCTGCCGGTGATCCACGCCATGAGCCAGATCGGCGGGCGCATGATGCCCGGCCTGGCGGCGCGCTACCTCGAGATCGAGGGCGGCGGCAACGGCGTGCTGCTTGCCGGCGTGCCGGGCGTGCCGCCGGCCGAGGTGATCATCATTGGCGCCGGCGTGTTTGGCCAGGTGGCCGCGCGCGCCTTCACGCGCATCGGCGCCAGCGTGTACGTGCTCGATCGCCAGGTGCGCCAGCTGCTCGCCACCGAGCGGCGCTGCGAGCCCGGCCGCGTCAGCACCATGATGGCGCACCCCGAGAACATCGCCAAGGTGCTGCGCTTCGCCGACGTGGTGGTGACAGCCGCCAGCAACGCGGGCCAGCGCGCGCCCATGCTCATCGACGACGCGCTGCTGCGCACCATGCGCCCCGGCAGCGTGATCATGGATGTGTCGATCAACAATGGCGGCTGCGTCGCCAGCAGCCGGCCAACCTCACACGCCGACCCGGTGTTCCGCTATGCCGGGATCACCCACTACTGCGTGCCGAACATCCCTGCAGCGGTGGCGCGCACCGCCACCCACGCCCTGGCGAACATCACCTGGCCATTTATCGAGCACATCGTCTCGCGCGGCGTCGACCTAGCCATTGCCGAAAATCAAGCAGTCGCGCGCGGCGTGTGGGCCCACCGCGGCGAGCTGGTGCAGTTTGCCGGCGCCGCTGATCAGGAGCCGATCGCATGGGACTGATACCACGACCATTTCCTGCTACGGCGCGCGCCACTTCCGGCTGGCAGCAGCACTACTACGAGCGCCGTACCGACGCCGAGCAGGCCATCCGCGCGATCTCGTCGGGCGAGCGGGTGTTTATGGCCGGCATGGGCAGCGTGCCCAAGGTGCTGGTGCAAGCGCTGGTGGCGCGCGTCCCCGAGCTACACGATGTTGAGCTGGTGCAGGTGCTTTCATTCGGCGCCCAGGATCTGGTCGCGCCGGGCATGGAGCAGCACCTGCGCGTCAATGCCCTGTTCATCAGCCCGGGCTTTCGGCCGGCCGTGAACGAGGGCCGCGCCGACTTCACACCCATCCGGCTGTCTGAAATTCCGAACCTGTGCCGGCGCCACCTGAAGCCCGACACCGCGCTGATCCAGCTCTCGCCGCCCGACGAGGATGGCTTCTGCTCGTTCGGCATCGAGGTCGGCATCACCCGGCCGGCCGCGCTCAGCGCCAAGCGAATCATCGCCGAGATCAACCCGCACATGCCGCGCACGCTCGGCGATAGCTTCATACACGTGACGCAGCTCGACCGGATCGTCGAGGTCGATTACCTGCCGCCCGAGGTGCCTATGGCCAACGACGATCCGACCGACCAGGAAATCGGCCGGCACGTGGCCGGGCTGGTGGAAGACGGCGCGACGCTGCAGATGGGCATTGGCGCCATCCCCGACGGCGTGCTGCGCTGCCTGCGCGACGGCGGCGCGCGCGACCTGGGAGTGCACACCGAGATGTTCGCCGACGGCGTGATCGACCTGGTTGAGCGCGGCGTTATCACCAACGCGCGCAAGACGATCCACCGTGGCAAGATCGTGGCGGCGTTTCTGCTGGGCAGCCGGCGGCTGTATTCGTTCGTCGACAACAACCGCCTGGTCGAGATGCACGCCGTCGATTACACCAACGACCCGTATGTAATCGCGCAGAACACGCGCATGACCGCGATCAACTCGGCGATCGAGGTAGACCTGACCGGCCAGGTGTGCGCCGATTCGATCGGCCACCAGTTCTACAGCGGCGTTGGCGGCCAGCTCGATTTCATCCGCGGCGCGGCGCGCAGCCCCGGCGGCAAGCCGATCATTGCGCTGCCCAGCACAGCCCAGCGCGACGCCGTCAGCCGCGTGGTCGATACGCTCAAGCCCGGCGCCGGCGTGGTGACGACGCGCAACGACGTGCATTTCGTGGTGACGGAGTACGGCGTGGCCGACCTGTACGGCAAGACGATACGGCAGCGCGCGCAGGCAATGATCGACATCGCGCATCCCAAGTTCCGCGAGACGCTCACCGCCAGGGCGCGCGAGCTGCGGCTGCTATAGCACGTGCACCGGGTCGACATCGAGCGACCAGCCGGGCGGCAGGGTGAGCGTGTCGAGCAGCGGCGCGGGGTTATCGGCGCGCAGCAGCACGTGCCAGCGGAAGCGGTTGCGCTGGCGATGAAAGAACGCCGGCGCCGGGCCGACAACGCCCCAGCTGCCCAGCTCAAGCCCATCGGCCAGGCGCGCGATCTCGTCGGCCAGCTCGCGCGCGGCGGCCTCAGCGCGATCGTCGCGGCCGCTCGTGTACACAAAGCGCACCAGCCGGCCAAACGGCGGGTAGCTGGTCTGGCGGCGAAACGCGATCTCCTGCGCGTAGAACGCCTCG
>CALLYN010000044.1 GCA_937858455.1 uncultured Kouleothrix sp. | reverse complement strand
CCGCGGGCGGCGAGTGCGCGGAGTGCATGCAGAAGCGCGAGCAGGGCCTGCTGCAGCGCGCGGCGATTGCGGCCGCCCCGGCGCCGGATGTAGCGCCGCCGATCGTGCACGACGTACTGCGCACACCCGGCCAGCCGCTGGACGAGCAAACCCGCGCGTTCGTAGAGCCGCGCTTCGGCCAGGACTTCGGCGACGTGCGCGTGCACACCGACGCGCAGGCCGCCGAGAGCGCCCGATCGGTCGGCGCGCTGGCCTACACCGTCGGCAATCACGTGGCCTTCGGCGCCGGGCAGTACCAGCCCAGCAGCAGCACCGGCCAGCGGTTGCTGGCCCACGAGCTAGCGCACGTGGTGCTAGCAAGTCCGGTTGCTCGATCGGAACCAGCGGCGTCTACGCTGCTGATAACTGCCGAGACCTCGCCCGGTGAACATGCCGCGCGCGCATTGACCCAAGGGCAGGCACCCACCGCAATGCCTGGCGAGGCGCCAGCGATACGGCGCGAGGCCATGACACAGGAGCAGATCAATAAGCGCCTGGAAGAGCTCAACGTAGTCATGAACGACCTAAGGTTCAGCGCGGCGGAGCGCAAGGCCGCAGCTGAGGAGTTTGGCCAGCTGAGCGCGCTGCTCAAGAACACGTCCGCCGCGAACAGTCCCTCGAACGTCACCGCCGTAGCGCCAACGAAGGCCGCACCCACCGCCGCCGCGCTGAATATATCGCCGAGCGCCAGTGTCGAGGAGATCATCGAGGTCATGCGGGTGATCGACGCGATCAAACCGTCCGAGCTTGCTGGCGGCTTGTTCACCACACGCTTCAAAGGCCAGACAATCACGCTGACCACACAACAGGCCGAGCAGGTTCGCGCCGGTGCCCGTAAGGCACTGAAGGACGCCCTGGACAAATCAATCAGCCGGCGCAACCAGGCGCTGGGGCGCTACCAAGGCCAGGAAAAGGTTAACGACGATTTCCCGGTGACATCGCGCGCGGTGAAGGCGTTCGCGTGGATCAGATCGCTTGGCAGCTACTCGAATCCGCGCGAGTCGGTCTACGGCCAGTCGGCGATTGTGAACGACCGCGCCGCGCGCGCGAAGGCTGTGATCGAAAAGGACAGCTTCGCCGAAGCCATTCGGCTCGTGTCCGAGGCTGACGCCGCCTCCGAGCGCACCAGCATCATTGTGCACGCCTATATCGACCAGCTGATCGAGGGCGGCGAGAACCTGGCGACCGAGCTGACCTACACCCGGGACGCGGCCTTTATTACGGTTGGCGTGCTGGCCGTGGTTATCACCGGCGGCGCCGCGCTGGGGCTAGAGGCCGGGGTTGTAGGGACTGGGGTCGGCGGCCTAAGCCTGGGGACCACTACGACGGTGGTCTCGGTGGGCGCGCCGATCGTCGCCAACCTTGGGGTAGCGGGGCTCAAAGTCGCAGAAGGCGACAAGGTCGATTGGGGTCAGCTGGTGGTCGAAACAGTGGTGCAGATCGTCCTAGCCAAGTTTGGCGGCAAGCTCAGCGCCGGTATCGCCGGCAAGCTCGCCGGCAACCCGGCCACCCAGACGCTGGCTCGCCAAGCCATTGCGACGCTTGTGAGCGGCGCCGCGACGCACGTTGTCTCGCAAGCCTTTAGCACTACTGTGTCGGATGTTTACCAGCAGCTGCACGGTAAAAATGTGACATGGGACGACTATCTGAAGCACCTGGCTGACGCGCTCTCGGAGCCAACCGGCTGGTTCATGGTTGCGCTGGGCAGCGGTGTTCATACAGCCGCACAGGCGAAAGTTGCGAACGCTGTGAAATCCCAGGCGGCCGCGACGCCTCCACAGCCCGCAGCTACCGCCGACAAGCCTGCAACTACCGATGTTGGCCTGGCCGATCGCGGTTATCGGCCCCAACCCGGCGAGCGAGCGACCACACGCGAGCAGTGGAAGGCGCAGAGCGGCCAAGAACGATGGAAGCGCTCAGTCGAGAAAGCGTTCGAGGGCGCATTGGAGAACCAAGCGGCCACGCCGAACGTCACAGGTGGTAAGACGAACCAGCGGATTGGCGATCGCCGTGTCCCACCGGAACCAAAGACGCGGATGGACATCGAAGATGTGCCGCTCCGGCCTGGAGAGACGAGCCGCCAAGCCGTGGCACGTGTGCGAACAGTCATTGGCAAGAAGGTGTCCGATCTTCCTGAGCTATCGAGGCACTGGGACGCGGCCCGCGCTGAGGTGCTGCGCAGCAACACACTGACTGACGCCAATAAGACCATACTGTACGACAAGACCCGTGATGCGTTCTGGCGCAACGTGCGCCGCGACCCAGCAGCTACAAAGATACTGACTGACGCAGGTTTTGTGCTGCCGAGTCGCAACACCACTGCGCCGGTGCTTGGTGGGGTCGATCCGAGCATACCAGAGCAAGAAACGCGCATCAGCTTGGATCATATCGCGGAGAAGGCGCAGGGGGACAACTGGCGAAAGGCGCTGGACGCCGACAACCTGCGCCTTGAGTTTGCCCAGCCCAATACTGAGCGCGAGGTGAAACAGGCGCGACATCCGAACTTGCGCGAAGACTGAGCGAAATGAGCAAAGAGAAAACACAAGCGACGGCTCACTCCACCAAGGCCACACCGCCACCAATCAACCTTCAGCGCGCCTGTGCGTGTGGCAAGCATACCGACGCGGGCGGCGAGTGCGCTGAGTGCGCGCAGAAGCGCGCGCAGGGCCAGCTCCAACGCGCGGCCATCGCCCAGGCGCCAGCCGTAGCGCCGCCGATCGTGCACGATGTGCTGCGCGCGCCTGGCCAGCCACTCGACGATGCGACGCGCGACGCCATGGAGCCGCGCTTCGGCCAAGACTTCGGCGACGTGCGCGTGCACACCGACGCGCAGGCGGCTGCCAGCGCCGACGCCGTGCAGGCGCAGGCGTATACCGTCGGCAACCATGTTGCGTTCGGCGCGGGTGAGTACCAGCCGGGCAGCAGTGCCGGGCAGCGCCTGCTGGCGCACGAGCTCGCCCACGTGGTGCAGCAGGGGGAGCAAGCAACATCCGCGCATCTGCGTGTCGAGCCAGCGGCGAGCGTGAGCGAGCATGCGGCCGTTCAAGCGGCACAACGTGTGGCTAGTGGCGAAGCCATCGGCAGCATCGGTACGGCTCAGCCGACGCTTCACCGCAAACCCCAACGAAAGATGATGCGTGCGAATCGCTTCTTGCCAGATGAGCGTAAAAAGCTGCGTGCGCTTGGGCGCGGCGAGCTGAACGAGTTGATCGACCAGATTATCGCCGATGGCGCATTCCACACTGTGCATAAAGAGTTGATCGATGGCGTCGAGCATACCTGGGAAGTGAAGACCGAGATCATAGAGCTAAGCGAAGAAGAGCAGTACCGTGGTGCCGCCTTCGGAGGCGCAATCGCACCGGAACAAACCGTCACCACACCCGACGGCAAAGCCATGCGGCACCAAGAAACGTTTATCTTGCGCGGCGGGCAAGCCTCGTCACTTGAAACGGCACTGCACGAGCTGATTCATCTGCGCATTATGATCGACCGGCGCCTGCCCGCCGAGAAGCGGTCGAGCTTTTTTAATGAGTATGCTCAGCTCAACGAGATGACTGAGGTGCTACCAAGCGCCACATTTGGCAAGCGCGATTCGACTGACAGTAAAGCTAGCTATGGAGCGCTGCCGATTGTGAGTGGCCTTTGGGAGCGTGAGAAAGTCGTTCTGACAAAGATCGGCGCGCTACGTTCGTTCTATATCAACAAGGACGCTAGCGCAGAGGCGGCCTTCGATGCTGATCCGGAACTTACACCGGCTGCAGTGATTGAATTTCTCACCCAGGAAAAATACGTATCGCAGACAGCGACCAAAGCTGCCACAAAGCACGAGCGGTCGAACAACACGGTGGCCCGACTCTACGCACGCGCCTTGGCGAGCAAATTCCAGGCCCATCTATCCAACGCAACAAAAGAGATCCTTGGAAAATCGCCTGTGGGCAGCCGGATGCTGGCCGACGCAACCGACGAGCTACGGCTGGCGATCGAGCGAATGTACGAAATGATCGATCAATTGCTTGCTCAGTCTGCATCGTTCAGCCAGAATCGGCCCGCTCCGCCGGCCAATATGCCCGATCCAAAAAGCTTTGAATCACCCCCGCTCAATATCGGCGGCGAGCCAACCAAGCCTAAAGCGCAGTAGAACGGGGAATTCGCTTGAGCCGAACGCACTATATTCGAGAGCTTCTGAACACACCCTAGCGGCATAGGCTAAAACCTGAAGGAACCGAGCAATGCCCACCGACTCGCCAATCTCGCCGCGCCTGATCAAGGGCGGCATCGCGCTGATCGACCCGGACGCCGGCACGCCGGTACGAGTGATCGCGCTGCAGTATAACCCGGACACGCTCAGCCGCACCCTGCAGCCGCAGTCGGTCGGCGCCGAGGCCAGCGCCGACCGCTCGATGGCGCTGCGCCTCAAGGGCCCGCCGGTCGAGACCTACAAGCTCGAGGCCGAGCTCGACGCGGCCGACCAGCTCGAGGCCGGCGACCCGCTGGTGCGCCGATTGGGCTTGCTGCCGCAGCTGGCGGCGATCGAGCTGCTGGTGTACCCCACCAGCGCGCAGCTGCAAGAGTACGACCGCATGGCCGGGCGCGGCGAGCTGGAGATCGCGCCGATCCAGGCGCCGCTGGCGCTGTTCGTCTGGAGCACCAGCCGCGTCGCGCCGGTGCGTGTTACCGATTTCAGCATCACCGAAGAGTTTTTCGATCCGCAGCTCAACCCGATCCGCGCCAAAATCAGCCTGGGCCTGCGCGTCCTCAGCGTCAGCGACCTGGGCTTCGCTCACCGCGGCGGCGCGCTATACCTGCGCTATCAGAAGGAGAAAGAGCGCCTGGCGGCCATGCACCGCGACGCCGCGGCTGGCACGCTAGGGCTCCAAGGGGTGCCGTCATGACCAGCTACGACGACCAGAACCAGCGCCTGCAGGCGCTGCTCCAGCCGCTGCCACTCAGCGCCACGCTGTTCCCGCCCAACAGCCGCTACGCCGGCCTGGCCACCGCGATCCTCGACCCGGACGGCGAGCGACCGATCATCTACCTGCGCCGCCGCTTCGTGCCGGCGCCCGAGCGCCTGGCGCTGCTGCGCGAGCACGTGCTGCGTCAGGGCGAGCGGCTCGACCACATCGCCGCGGCCGAGATCGGCGACCCCGAGCTGTTCTGGCGGCTGTGCGACGCCAACCGCGCGCTGCACCCAAATGAGCTGATGGCCGAGCTGGGCCGCCGGCTGCGCGTGCCGCTGCCTGAAGGTATGCCGGGGAATGGCGATGAATAGCGGCATCAACCTGTCGATCTACGTCGGCCCGGCGGTGCCCATCCCCGCGCCGCGCGCGCTGGTCGAGGCGCTGACCGAGGTGACGGTGCGCGCCGGCAGCGGCGACGACGAGGGCTTCGAGCTGAAGTTCAACCTGAGCGACAACGCCGGCCTGCTCCAGACGATCTTCCTGCTCTCGGGCGGCGCCATGCCGCCGCTCATCCGCGTCGTGCTGGCGGTTAGCGTCTACGGCTCGCTCGACGTGCTGATGGACGGCGTGGTGACCCAGACGCAGATCGCGCCCGACACCGGCGCCGGCCCAACCCAGCTCGTCGTCAAAGGCCGCGATATCAGCCAGGTAATGGACAACGTCGATTTCACCGGCCTGCTGCCCTACCCGGCCATGCCGGTCGAAGCGCGCGTGGCGCTGATCATCGCCAAGTACATGCTGTTCGGCCTGGTACCGCTGATCATCCCGACGCCGACGATCGACATCAACAACCCGCTCGAGCGGATCGAGCAGCACTGGGGCACCGATCTGACGTACCTGCGCTGGCTGGCGGACGAGGTCGGCTACACCTTCTACATCGAGCCTGGGCCGGTGGTGGGCGCCAACCTGGCCTACTGGGGGCCGATGCTGCGCGTCGGGCCGGTGCAGAAGGCGCTGAACGTCGATATGGACATGGAGACCAACGTTGAGCAGATCAGCTGCACGTTCGATCACAACGGCGCGATCATGCCGATCGTCGCGATCGAGAACCCGATCACGCGCTTCCCGCCCATCCCGATCCCAGTCGGGCTCATCAATCCGCTCGACCCGCCGCTGGGTTTGGTGCCGCCGATCCCGAAGGGCTTCGAGATCGAGTACCGCGCCGCGAACAGGAGCTTCCCGCGCGCGCTGATGTTGGCCTGGGCCAAGCAGGCTACCAGCAGCCGCAGCGCGCATGCCAGCGGCTCGCTGGATGTGCTGCGCTACGGGCAGGCGCTTAAGCCGCGCCGGCTGGTAGGGCTGCGCGGCGTCGGCACAGCCTTCGACGGCCTGTATTACGTGGAGAGCGTGGTCAGCACACTCAAGCGCGGCGAGTTCAAGCAGAGCTTTGAGCTGGTGCGCAACGGCCTGATCTCGACAGTGCAAAGGATCCCAGTATGACGACAGCTACAGCTCCCGGCCCCAAGCCGGCGCATGGCAAGAAGCACTACTTCGGCAAGTATCGCGGCTCGGTGCTGAACAACTTCGATCCGATGGGCATCGGCCGCGTGCTGGTGGAAGTCACCGGCATCATCTCACTCTCGTCGAGCTGGGCCATGCCGTGCTTCCCGGTGGCCGGCATGCAGAGCGGCTTCATCGCCGTGCCGCCGATCGGCGCAGGGGTGTGGATCGAGTTCGAGGGCGGCGACCCCGACCGGCCGATCTGGACCGGCTGCTACCACAGCACGCGCGCCGAGGTGCCGCCGCTGGTGCAGCTGTTCCCGCCGCCAATCCCGACCATGACGATGCACACGCCGCTAATGAACAGCATCCAGCTCAGCGACGCCCCGCCGACGCCGATCAGCGGCGGGATCGTGCTGCAGAGCCGCTCGGGCGCGATGATCGTGGTGAACGACCTGGGCATCACGCTCTCGGATGGCAAGGGCGCGATGGTGACGCTGATGGGCGGCGTGGTGACGGTGAACCTCGGCGCGCTGATTGTGAAGTAGAAGGAGCGCAGGCATGCCCGGATTTCTATTGCATATCGGCGCGGGAGTGCAGTGCTTCCACGGCGCGGCGGCCAGCGCCGCTACCAGCAACGTGCGCGTATTCGTCGGCCCGCTGGCGGCGGTGACGGTCGCCGACCTGTGGAACGTGGCCGGCTGCCCATTCCAGATCCCGGTGCCGCCCGGCACCAAGCCGCAGCCGTGCGTGAGCCTGCGCTGGGCGCCGGCCACGCGTGTGCTGATCAACGGCCAGCCGGCGGTGGTGCAGGTGCCCGGCCCCGGCCAGGGCATATGTCTGCCGATCGAGCAGATCCCCCAAGGCGCGCCAGTGGTGAGCGCGCTGCAGGGCCGCGTGTTTGCCATGTGAGGGCGCTATGCAGATCGACTACCCCTGGAGCTACGCGATGCGCGGGCGCACCAGCCTGACCGACGATGCGGAGCACGTACGCGACATGCTCGAGCTGCTGATCTTCACCGATCCCGGCGAGCGCGTGAACCGCCCTGGCTTTGGCTGCGGCCTGCGCCAGTTGATCTTCGCGCCCAACAGCCCCGAGCTGGCTGCGGCGCTGCAGTTTACGATGCAGGCCGCCATCCAGCGCGAATTGGGCGATCTGTTGTCGCTCGAGGGCCTCGAGGTGCGCAGTGAGGACAGCACGCTCGCGGTGCTTGTGCAGTATGTGCTGCTGCGCAGCGGCGAGCGCCAGGTGGCGGTGTTCGAGCGGAGAACGCTATGAGCGATACGACCGAGCTCACCTGCCGCGACGACCGCCGCCGCGCGCTTGTGCGCGCACGCTGCTGGTATGGAATCGATTATGTCGAAACCGATACCGACGACCAGGGGCGGCCGATCCTGCGGGTGTTTTTCTTGACCAAATTCCCGCCCGACCTTGCCCAGCCGTTCGAGCTGGCGAATGTGCGAATCACGGGTGGCCGCCCGCCTGGGCTACGCGCGCTCGCGCTCGATTTCGAGCGCCCGAACGACGAGGCGGTCGACGATGTGGCGATCATTCGGCTCGACGCGCCGGGCGGCCGCGCGACCTATACGCTGCGGCTGGCCAGCGCGGCCGGCGATGGCCCGCTGCCGGGCTTCGACGCGCGCTACAGTGCCGCGCGGTTTAGCTTCGTGCCCGACGCCCCGGCCGAGATCGATTGCCGCCAACCGCCGGGCTGCGCGCCCGACGTCGGCACCACGCCCGAGCTGAGCTACCTCGCCAAGGACTACGCCAGCTTTCGCCAGCTGCTGCTTGACCGGCTGGCGCTTACTCTGCCAGGCTGGCGCGAGCGCCACAGCCCAGACCTGTACCTCACGCTGGTGGAGCTGCTGGCCTACGCCGGCGACCAGCTGAGCTACTACCAGGACGCAGTGGCGACCGAGGCCTACCTGGAAACCGCGCGCCGGCGCATCTCGGTTCGCCGCCACGTGCGGCTGGTGGACTACGCGCTGCACGAAGGCTGCAATGCGCGCGCTTGGGTCTACCTCGAAGTCGAGGGCGATCCCGAGATCGCGGCCGATGCGCTGACGTTCATCACCCGGCCGGCCGGCCTGCGCGGCACCGGCCCGGTGCTGCTGCCCGATGCGCTGCGCGATACGCCGCGCGAGCGCTACGAGCTGTTCGAGCCGATCATCGAGGCGCTGCCGGCCGCGATCACCGAGCGCGACATCCGCCGCCCGCGTATGTTGGCGCGCCGCCTGCGCGACCCGAACGAGCGTGGGCGGCTGCTGCTTTACATCCGCGCCCAGCTCGGCGCCGAGACGCGCGCACTGCTCGAGCTGGCTGAGGGTCCGCCCGAGGAACTGCCGCGCCTGATCGCCGCGCTGGCAAGCGAGCTGAACCGGGTGCTCAACCAGCCCGGTCTGGCGCTGGCCGACGCCGACGCAGCGGCGCAAGTGGCCGCGCGCTACGGCTCGCTCAACGCGCTGCACGGCGCGTGCCTGTGCCAGCACAACCGACCGGCGTTCGAAGACGCCCTGCCCACCGAGCTGGCCCAGCCGGCGCTGCTGCGCTTCTACCAGGCCCACAACTGCATCCGCTTCTACACCTGGCAGCAGGCCGAGTGCTGCCTGCCGGCCGGCGCCACCAGCGCTACCCTGCGCGACGCCTGGGTCGACCGCGCAGCCGAGCGGCGGGCGCTGCGCTATCTGCGCCCAGGCGACGTGCTCATCTTCGAGGAAGTGCTTGGCCCGCGTAGCGGCCAGGCTGCCGACGCCGACCCGCGCCACCGCCACGCGGTACGTCTCACTCGCGCCGACCCGGCCACTGACCCGCTCTGCGACCAGCCGATCGTCGAGATCGCCTGGGATCCAGCCGACGCATTGCCGTTCGCGCTGTGTCTTTCGGCGCTCGGCCCGGCGCCCGAGTGCGCGATGCTCGAAGATGTGAGCGTCGCGCGCGGCAATGTGGTGTTGGCCGACCACGGCGAGAAGCTGCGCGAGCCCGACCCGGCTCGGCTGCGCGACAGCGCTCGGACGATCCTGGCCGTGCCGTTCGAGCCGCCCGACGATCTGGTGCCGGTGGCCGAGATGCGCGCGCGCTGCGACGGCGAGGGCCGCCTGGCCGAAAGTTTTATGCTGGCCGGCCGTTACCGGCCCACACTGGCGCGCGGCCCGCTGGTGTTCGCCGAGCCGCCGCCCGCGCCCGGTATGCCAGCCAGCCTGGCGCTGCGGCAAGATCCGCGCCTGGCACGCCCGCAGATCATGCTCTTCAGCCCGGTCGAGCGCGCGCACCCACGCCAGCCGCCGGTCACGCGCCTGCCCGGCTTCGACGGCTGGCCGCCGCTGCCGCTGCTCTACGAGCGCTGGGAGCCGCGCCCCGACCTGCTCGCGAGCGCCCCCGACGACCGCCACTTTGTCGTGGAGGTCGACGACGACCAGCGCGCCTATGTGCGCTTCGGCGACGACGAGCACGGCGCTACGCCAACGCCGGGCGCACGCTTCCTGGCGGCCTACCGCGTAGGCGGCGGGCCGGCCGGCAATATCGCCGCCGAGCAGATCGACGGCCTGGTGCTGCGCGGCATGCTACGCGGCGGCGCGATTATTCGGGTGCGCAACCCGTTGCCGGCCGTCGGCGGCAGCGCGCCCGAGCCGCTGGCCGATGCCCGCCTGCGCGCGCCTCACGCCTTCCGCCAGACGCTGATGCGGGCGATCACCGCCGACGACTACGCCGCGATCGTGGAGCGCGATTTCAGCACTCAGATCCAGCGTGCGCACGCCGCGATCGAGCCCGGCGGAGGCGGCCGAGCCGCGGTGCGGGTACTGCTCGACACGCGTGGCGGGGCCGACGACGCGGAGATCGCCGGCCGCGTCAGCGGTCACCTCGCGCATTTCCGCCGGCTCGGGCATGATCTGACGGTCGAGGTGGCCAAGCCGGTGGGCATCAGCCTCGCACTGCGCGTGCGGATGCTGCCGCATAGCGAGCGCGGCGCGGTATACGCGGCCCTGAACGATCTATTCAGCAACCGCGCGCTGCCCGGCGGACGGCGCGGCTTCTTCCACCCCGACACCCTGACCTTCGGGCAAGGTATCGCGATCAGCGCGCTGGTGGCGAGAGCGCAGAAGGTACCGGGCGTCGCGGCCGTCAGCGTCACGCAGCTCCACCGCCAGGGCGAGGCGCAGTCGCTGCCCGACGACGGTCTGCTCGCGGTGGGCCAAAACGAGATCGTGCGGCTCGACAACGACCCCGATGCTCCCGCAAACGGCGTGCTAACGCTGATCTTGGAGGCCAGCCGATGAGTGACAATTGCTGTTGCGGCTGCGCGGGCTGCTCCACTGCCGCGCCCGCGAACCCGCCCGATCAACCAGCCCTGGTGTACAGACGTGGCGCCTACTCCGCCGCTTGGGAGCGCATGCGCACCCGGCTGACGTCAGCGGAGCTGCCGGGCCTGCGCGCGCTGGCGCCGCGCGACACCAGCGACCCGGCGCTGGCGCTGCTGGACGCCTGGGCCTGCGTCAGCGAGGTGCTGGGCTTCTACAACGAGCGGATCATCAACGAGTGCTACCTGCGCACCTGCGTCGAGCGACGCTCGGCTCTCGAGCTGGCGCGACTAGTGGGTTACGCGCCGCGTCCCGGCCTGGCCGCCGACGTGTACCTGGCTTTCACCTTCGACGATCTGAATAAAGAGGCCGAGATCGAGGCCGCCAGCAGCACACGCGCCTACAGCCAGCCCGGCCCTGGCGAGACAATGCAGCCGTTCGAGACGATCGAGCCGCTGCGTGGGCGGCCGCGCTGGAGCGCCATGCGCCCGCGGCTGAGCGCGCCGCAGCAGCTGAGCGCGGCCTCGGAGGAGCTGTTTATCAAGGGCGCAAGCGCCAGCCTGCGGGCGGGTGACACCCTGCTGTTCGAGTTCAACGGCGCACGCGGCCGACAGTACCAGCTACGCCGGGTGCAGGCCGCCGAGGCGCGGCCAACCGAGAATCGCACCCGCGTGACACTCCAGCCGCTGCTCGGGCGCTCGGCTGGCGCGCTGTCGGGCGCGGGGCGCCGCGGGCTGGGCCAGAAACGCCTGCGCACGCTGATCAAAGCGCCTGGGCTACGCACCAGCAGCGCGGCGCGGCTAAAGCTCAACCCTGACTACATCTTCCGCGCCGACTCATACGCCCCGCTTGGGCTGCTGCGCGTGGCCTACCCAGCTCTGCGCGACACGCTGGCCGCTGCACGCACCGGCGCCGTGCGCGCCGAGCCAACCGGCGCGGTGCGCGTGTGGGCCATGCGCGTGAAAGCCGCCATCCATGGCCACAACGCCCAGCCGCCGGCCGTGCTCTCGCGCGCGGCCGAGCGCGAGGGCGACCCCGAGGCGCCCGAGCGCACAGACGAGTGGCGCACCACCAGCCGCGAGTGGGTGATAGGCGAGACGATCGCCCGCCGCTCGGGCACGTCGCTGGGCGATCCGCCCGAGCGCCGCGCTGAAGGGTACAAGACCAATACCCTGCCGCTCGACGCGGTCTACGACCAGATCGCCTCCGGCAGCCTGGTCGCGATCGACGACCCTGACATCAAATTCGATGACAAATACGTGTTCACGGTCGCGACGGTCGCAACCGTCTCGCGCACCGACTACAACCTTCCGGCACGCGTGACCCAGCTAACGCTGGATCGGCCGTGGCTGAACACCAATGCGCGCTGGCTGGATGTGCTGCGCAACAAGACGATCTATGCCGCCTCGGAGGAGCTGAGCCTGGCCGAGCAGCCGGTAACCGCGCCGGTGGGCGGCGCGACGCTGGAACTGGACGGATTCTACGACGGCCTGCAGCCGGGGCGGCGGCTGATTGTCGCGGGCGAGCGCGCCGACCTGAAACATGTAACCGGCGTGCGCGGCGCCGAGCTGGTGATGATCGCCGCCGTCTCCCACACGGCCGATACGCCCGCCGCCGCCGCGACCACCGAGGCGCTGCGCACGCGCCTGACGCTGGCCGCGCCCGGCCTCCAGTACACCTATCATCCCGCCAGCCTCACGATCTACGGCAATGTCGCGCACGCGACCCACGGCGAGCAGCACCCCGAGACATTGGGCAGCGGCAGCGCCGCGCGCTCGCTGCAGGCCTTTGGCCTGCGCCACTCACCGCTCACATATATCGCGGCGCCCACGCCCAGCGGCGCTGCCAGCACACTCGACGTGCGTGTGAACGACCTGCGCTGGCACGAAGCGCCCGACGCCGCCGCGATCGGACCCGACGAGCGCCGCTATATCGTGCAGCACAACGACGAGGGCGCGACGCGGCTAGTCTTTGGGCTGGGCGCGCGCCCACCCAGCGGCCAGGACAATCTGCGCGCGATCTACCGCAGCGGCCTGGGCGCGGCCGGCAATGTGCGCGCCGGTCAGATCAGCGTGCTGGCATCGCGGCCCAACGGCGTCATCGGTGTCAACAACCCGCTGGCAGCCAGCGGCGGCGCCGACCGCGACGGCCTCGACGAGATCCGTGCACGCACGCCACTCGGCCTGGCCGCACTCGACCGCCTGGTATCGGCCGACGATATCGCCGACTTCGCGCGCGCTTTCGCCGGCATCGGCAAAGCCAGCGTGGAATACATCCCGCCCGACCTGCACCTGACGATCGCCGGCGTCGACGACGCGCCGATCACCCGCGATGCGGCGCTGCTCACGAATCTGAAAGAGGCGTTGCTGCGCTATGGCGAGATGCGGCGCCACCCCGCCGACGCCAACCAGCCCGACTTCCGCCTGCAAACGCGCGGCAGCCCCGAGGTGACTGTAACAGTGCAGGTGCGGCGCGCCAAGCTGCTGGCGCTCAGCGCGCGAGTGCGGCTGCGGCCTGATTTCCTGTGGGAGCAGGTGCGCCCGCAGATCGAGGGCGCGCTGTACACCGCGTTTGGCTTTCGCCAGCGCGGCCTCGGCCAGCCGCTGTATGCCGCCGAAGTGATCGCCACCATCCAGGACGTACGCGGCGTGGACTTCGTTGACCTCGACGCACTCGGCGCGATCGACCTGGGCACCGCCGGCCAGCCACGCTCGCCCGACGCTATCGCCGCACAGGTGCGTGAGGTTTTGAAGGTGCGGCCCGGCAGCCAGGGCGGGGCCGGCATGGATGGCGACCAGCCCGACCCGGACACGATCGTCTACCTGGCGCGCGACGCCGCTGGAATGCTGCTGCTCGAGCAGATCGAGGAAGAGGAGCTGCCATGAGCGCTGACGAACTGTATGAGTTGCTGCCTGCCCTCGTCCGCGTGCGCGATGCGCAGGGCGGCTACCCGCTGCGCGATCTGCTGCGCGTGGTGGCGGCCGAGGTCGATCTGCTCGAAGACGACATCAGCCAGAACTACGAGAACCTGTTCATCGAAACATGCGCGCCGTGGGCCGCGCCCTATATCGGCGACCTCGTCGGCTACAAGCCGCTGTACACGCCCGCAGTGGGAGCAGCCGCACTCGGGCTGCTACGCCCACGCCGCGACATCGCCGACACGCTGCGGATGCGCCGACGTAAGGGCACCCTTGCGGTGCTTGAGGATCTCGCGGCGGCCGTAGCCGGCTGGTCCGCGCAGGTCGAAGAGAACATGGCCCAGGCGCGCGTGACGGCTATGCTCTGGCGCCTGCGCGCCTACCCGCTGACCTACGCCCGCCCGTTTCCCCTGCCTGCCGCCGCCACCGCGCGCTACCGGCTCAACACGCTCGGCAACGACGCGCCGCTGTTCGCGCGCGTGCCGCCGCACGATCAGCCCCAGCCGCTCACGCGCGCCATGCTCCGCGATCAGCTCGAAACCTTCTACGGAGCAGCCGGCAGCCTGCAGATCTACGCCGACGGCCGGCCGGTCAGCGCCCGCCACCTAATCGTGACCGGCCTTGACGACTGGCAGCTCGACGCTGCCGAGCTGCGCGAGTGGCAGCAGCGCACCGGCGGCCGCGACGAGTGGCTGGCGCTCGACCCCGAGATGGGCCGCATGATGCTACCGCGCCGCCTGCCCCAGCCGGCGCTGGTGGTGTCGTACCTGTATGGCTTTGGCGCCGATCTGGGGGGCGGCGAGTACCAGCGGCCGGTGCCCGATGCGCTGTTCGGCGTATCGCTGTTCCGGCCCGGCCACCTGCTGGCGCGCGGAGCTGCGCTGCTCGACACCCTGCGCGAAGATTGCTCGCCGTTTGTGCTACACCTGCGCGCGCAGCTCGACCCAGCGCTGCTGGCGCGGATCGATGCCGGCGACCACGGGCCGCTCGCGGCGTTCGAGCGACAGCTCATGGCCGAGCTCAACCGTGTGCTGCAGGCCGCCGACCTTAGCGCCGGGCCGATCGACGATCTCCCGCTCGACGAGGACATCCTACGCCTGTTGAGCGGCGGCCCAGCCGGGCCGCGGCTGGTGCGTCTGAACCGGCTGCTACTCGAGGCCGCTCTTCCCCAGGCGATCGCGCGCAGCTACGCCGTGTACCCGGTGGTGTCCGCGCCGCCGGAGGCGCCCCGCAGCGGCCTGAGCCGCCGCCCGCGCCGCCCGGCCCGCGCACTCAACCCGCTGGCCGAGCAGATAGAAGCGTTCTACAACGACCCGCGCCCGCCGCGCCACGCCCTGATCGAGCTGCGCGACAGCGGCCTGTACGTCGACCCAATCAGCATCTACGTCGCCGCCGGCCAGACGCTCGAGCTGCGCGCGCAGGACGGCTGCCGCCCGGTGCTGGTTCTGCCCGAGACCGAGGACAGCAACGACAACCTGCTGATCGAGTGCGAGCCGGGCAGCCGCGTCGTGCTCGACGGCCTGCTGGTAGCCGGGCGCGCGGTACAGATCGCTGGGCGGCCGGGCGAGGTGCTCATCCGGCACTGCACGTTCGTGCCGGGCTGGGCGATCGACGAGCGCTGCCGGCCGCGCCACGGCGAGAAGCCCAGCCTGATCCTGACCGACGCTCCCCAGAGCGACGAGGGCGCCGAGGCGCGCGACGGCGCGTCCAGCTCCACGCTGCGGGTGCGGATCGAGCACAGCATCCTCGGGTCAATCCTGATCGACGGGCACGAGGTGCGCGCCGAGCCCTTCCAGCTGCTGATCAGCGACAGCATTGTCGACGCGACCGCCGACGAGCTGTATGCGATCAGCGGCCCAGGCGAGCAGGTGGCTCCGGCCGTGCCAGCCGACGACGTGCGCCACGCCCACGCCACACTCACGATCGCACGCAGCACCGTGATCGGCATGGTGCGCGCGCACGCGATCGTGCTAGGCGAGAACAGCATCTTCACCGGGGCGCTGCACGTCGCTCGGCGCCAGCTGGGCTGCCTGCGCTTTTGCTCCGTACCGCTCGGCTCGCGCACGCCACGCCGCTACAGCTGCCAGCCGGATATGGCGATCGCCGCGCCAGGCGCGCTGGCGCCCGCTCTGGTTGCGGCGCGGCTGGCGCCCGTGTTCATGAGCACTGCTTACGGCACGCCCGACTACTGCCGGCTCGAAGACCGCAACGCGCTGCCCGAGGACAACTGCGCGCTCGAGATCCGCCAAGGCGCCGACGACGAGTCGGAGCTGGGGGTGTTCCACAACCTGTACCAACCTCAGCGCAGGGGCAACCTCGAAGCGCGCCTGCGCGAGTACCTGCCGCTGGGGTGGGAGCTGGCGTTGGCGTACGGCGACTAATTACGGCTCAGGGCCACTTACGGTGCACCTCCACCTACACGTCCGCAATCCCTGACGCTTGATTTCGCAGATCAGTGCGCAACCCGAAGCCAACGAAGGTCAGCAGGAACGCCCAAAGCGACAGATTGCCTATGTTGGTAATCTGTGGTCTGCTGAATACGCCGGCCGTTGCCAGCACCGAGAGCTGGCGGAGAAGCTCGGCCCTGACGAATTGCAGATCACGTCGCCGCTCGGCGATGTGGATCTGCGCCGCCGGTCGTACGAGTTGGTCGCTGAGGTTTTCGAGCTGGCCAGCCAACCTGCGAGCTGAGACAGCCAACCGACAGCGAAGGGCTCGCACCCCGTGATGGGCTGCGGCCCTTCGCTTGTGTGGCCACGTACGGCAGCGCTTGGCCGACCAGCCCATGTTGCCGATCCATGCCATACCTGTGCGTGTGCTACAATGGCCAGCATTACCGCACAGGGCATCGCGGTGATCGACCAAGAGAGGGTGCACTAATGAGCCAGATCGAGCCGCCGCCGCTGAGCGTCCACGCGGCGATCGCCGCCAAGCGCGCTGTGCGCAGCTATCGTGACGAGCCAGTTCCTGAGCCGGTCATCCGCGCGATTCTGGACTCTGGCCGACGCGCGCAAAGCAGCAAGAACAGCCAGCCGTGGGTTTTCATCGTGGTGCAGGAGCGCGAGCAGCTGCGGAAGCTGGCAGGCACCGGGCTCTATGCCAACCACGTGCCGAATTCGGCCTTCACTGTGGTGCTGGTGGCGCCTGCAACCAACGAGTTCGACCTGGGGCAGGCTGCAGCCTACCTCCAGCTCGCAGCGCTCGAGCATGGCGTCGGCTCGTGCGTGATCGTGCTCCATGACCATGACGCCGCGCGCGCGATCCTCGGCGTTCCGCCTGAGCTGAGCTGCCGCTGGGCGATCACCTTTGGTTACCCGGCTGAGGCATTGGGCGCGCCAAAGCTAGGCGGGCGCAAGCCGCTGTCGGAGGTCATTCGCGACGAGCACTATTGAGGCGCGCCGTAGGCGTGAGCGTCTTTGGGTGCAAACCGTTTCCAATGCCCCTCAGAAACCACGTCGACCACGCCGTCGACCACTTTGAGAGCGGTCTGTTCGTCAATGGCATAGGCCGGGACGCCTATGTCGGCCGCCCATCGCTCGGCGTCAGCCAGGGTGTTTGTTGGGAAAGCGTCCAGGTGCGGAAAGATTGAGAAGTCGACAACCCCGAGGGTGCGGTCGTCCGGCGCGGACGGCCACTCGACGAAGTACGCTCCGATCCGGGGCGTCATCACCATGCTGCCGGCGCTCACGCCCACCCAGACCGTGTTGAGCAGCGATGGCAGGAGGTCAGTCAGCCCGGACTCTCGCATCCAGTGGCACAGGTACGTGGCGTCGCCGCCGTCCACGAGCAGAACGTCGGCTTCCCGGACCCAAGGAATCCAGCGCTTTGCGCCGATGGTAGGCAGTGCGGTGAGCTCGAGGAGGCCCACCGATTTCCAGCCCAAGCCGCTCATGTGGTGTGGAGGCTCGCCGACGACAAAGCCCCGCGCCGAGACTGGCCCGCACATCGGGTGGCCCCATTGCGCCGTCGGGATGCACAGCGCGGTGGACTCGGCGATCGGCTTGCCCAGCAAGTCTATGAGCGCGTCGCGGATACGAGGGTTTGTGACGCCTCCAGACGTGAGCAGCAATTTCATCATTCCTCCCCTTGACGATTTAAAGCGAGCCGAACCACGCTTCCAGGCGCCCTTAGTTAAGCCATACAAGGCACGTTGGGTGGACGTGCTCGATTATAGAACAAATGATCTACGAGGTCAAGCAGTGAGTATACACGGTTGTGTAGGCCGAGGAGTATGCCCAGAGATAACCGACAGAACTTAATCTGGTACAGCCAGGGCATCGCCGCCCAACGGGCGGGCGTTCAGCCGCCGCGAGCTCAGCCACTGCAACCGCCGTGCGATTAACGACGGGGAGCGCGACCCGCAACGCCTCGCCCAATTGCCCCAACCGGGAGCAAGCTCGCTGAACCCGAGATCCCGAAGGCCTTGACGGGAACCTGGGACCCCGCCCACCTCTTCATTCTCGAACAGGCCGTGGATTTTCGGCTACTCCACATTCTCGAACAGGCCAAGGGCATGGCATTCGGGCGATTGCACATCCGCGTCATACCCTTTGGTCGCAGTAGTAGTGAGAAGCGCTCTGTATGTGGAGGATCGGCATGGAAGCGAACAAAGCCTTGGTACGCCATTGGCTCGATCTCTGGAACCAACACGCACTTGACCAATTAGCTGGGCTCGTCGCCCCAAACTATGTGCATCACACCAGCGCTGGCGATCACGTCGACTTCAGCAGTTTTCAGCAGGGGTTTGCAGCCGTGCTACACGCCTACCCCGATATGCATTACACGATTTCGCATCTCTTTGCCGAGGGCGATCTTACCGCCGTCTATGTGAACGCTACCGGAACGCAGCAAGGTTCATTCTTTGGCATTGCCCCCAATGGAAGTCGGAGTAGCTTTACAGGTATCTACCACTGCCGCATCCAGAATGGTCAAATTGTGGAAGATTGGGATATTTTTGACCTTCTGACCGCGCTTTTTCGCCTTGGTGCGACGATTCAGGCAGGCGCATCAAGCTAGCCGCACCTCTTTTCGACGATCGCCTTCACTAGAGTCGCTCGATGCGATGCCATGTGATACCAAATTCGCTTGATTACTGACACTTTGGTGGGGTTTGGGGGCGGCTTCGCCGCCCCCAAATTTCGTATTGTGTTGCACGACGTGGCTTCGCCACGTCGTGCAACACAATCTATACGTGCTCAAGCGAACAGCGTATGATACTCAGAAGAACAGCGCGACCACCGACGCAGCTGGTAGGAGAGCCATTATGTTATACTCTGCGAAATGATCGGCTGCGGGTCGTGTGGCCTAAAGGAGATAGTATGAAAACAACGTTTACAACCACTATTCAAGCAACCGGCAACAATACGGGCATCGAGGTGCCACCTGAGAACGTCGCAGAACTCGGCAGTAGTAAAAAGCCAGCCGTCACAGTACACGTCTCTGGCTACAGCTATTCAAGCACCGTTGCCGTGATGGGCGGCAGGTTTATGATTCCTTTGAGCAAAGCCCACCGTGAAGCGGCAGGGCTGAGCGCAGGCGAAACAGTAGAAGTAACGCTCGAATTGGAAACAGCGCCCCGCACTACGCATGTTCCCGACGATCTGAGGGCGGCGCTCGCCACGGCTGGGGCAGAAGCAACGTTTGACGCGCTCGCATTCTCAAAACGTAAAGAGTTCGTTCGTCAGGTCGAAGACGCTAAGACGCCGGAGACCAGAGCGCGTCGCATCGAAAATATCGTCAGGCAGATGACGGAGATCTGACATACATCAGGAGAATGAGGAGAGATTCTCCAATGACGACAAATACACAAAGCGACAATGTCCAAACGTACAAGAGATGCCCAAGCCAAACTCTGCCACACGCACGAGAGCCTGGCGCGAGTGGCTGCGGCTGGCAGCCCACTCAGTGCCGTGAGACAGCGCCCTGCACCTTGGGCTGTCGTGGCGTGCTCCAGCCGCGTAAAAGCGGGATCACGCCCAGCGCAGCGCCTCGCGAATACGCGCGCTGTGCTGCGCGATATCCAGGCTTGAGTACGCCTGAAACAGCCTGGCCTGGCCGTCGTCCAGGCGGTATACCCACAGGCCGGCTGGTGCAGCGACCACAAACGTGGGCAGGCCAAACTGCTCGGCGTAGCGGCGCGCTTGGGTAGCGGCCTGCTGAAGCGCGGCCTGCGAGCCGATCTGGCGCTTGTTTTCGAACAGCGTGCGCGGCGCGAGCATGTTGTCGTCGTACACCAGAATATCGACCCGGCCGCGATTGGCGGCGCCCGGGCAGGCGACCTGCCGGCGATAGCGCCAGCCCCACGCGTCGAGCAGCGGGATCAGCACGGCGTCTTCGAACACCTGCTCAACTGGGCACCACAGGCGGCCCGGCGCCAGCGCATCCGCGAGTATCTGCTCAAACAGCACCCGTACCAACGGCGCGGGCGCAAAGCCGACGACCCGCGTCAGCTCTTCGCCGTCGCGCAGCACCAGCAGGGTTGGCGTGGCGCCAATGGCATACTGCTCGGCCAGCACGTGCGCGCGCTCGACGTCGAGCCAGAGCACGAGCAGCTGGCCGCCGTACTGCGCGGCGAGCTGCCCAAGCTGCGCGGCGAGCTCGCGGCTGGCGGCGCAGCCC
>CALLYN010000043.1 GCA_937858455.1 uncultured Kouleothrix sp. | reverse complement strand
CGAGCGCGTGGCATCGCGCGCCCCGGCCGAGCGGCCCGCGGCCGACGCGGTTGCGATCGTGGCTATGAGCGGGCGCTTCCCCGGCGCGCCAAGCGTCGAGGCGTTCTGGCGCAACCTGTGCGACGGCGTCGAGTCGATCGTGTTCTTCTCGGACGAAGAGCTGCTGGCCGCGGGCATCGAGCCCGAGCTGGTGCACAACCCGAGCTACGTCAAGGGCCGCGCCGCGCTCGACGGCATCGAGCTGTTCGACGCGGCATTCTTCGGCTACACGCCGCGCGAAGCCGAGCTGATCGACCCGCAGCAGCGCATCTTTCTCGAGTGCGCCTGGGAAGCGCTCGAGCGCGCCGGCTACGACCCGCAGCGCTTTCCCGGCCGGGTCGGCGTGTTCGCGGGCGTGAGCATGAACAGCTACGTGTTCAACCTGTACTCCAACCCCGCCGCGATCGAGGCCGCCGGCAGCTTCCAGGCGGTGCTGAGCAACGACAAAGACTACCTGGCCACGCGCGTGGCCTACAAGCTGAACCTGCGCGGCGCCAGCTTCACCGTGCAGTCGGCCTGCTCGACATCGCTGGTGGCGACGCACCTGGCCTGCCAGAGCCTGCTGTCCGGCGACAGCGACATGGCGTTGGCCGGGGGCGTGTCGGCGCTGGTGCCGCAGACATCGGGCCACCTGTACAGCGAGGGCGGCATCGCCTCGCCCGACGGCCACTGCCGCGCGTTCGACGCCCAGGCGCGCGGCACTGTGTCGGGCAGCGGCGTGGCAATTGTGGTGCTCAAGCGGCTGGCCGACGCGCTGGCCGACGGCGACCAGATCTACGCGGTGATCAAGGGCTCGGCGATCAACAACGACGGCGCCGGCAAGGTCGGCTATACCGCCCCCAGCGTCGCCGGCCAGGCCGCCGTGATCGCCGAGGCCCAGGCGCGCGCCGGTGTGCCGGCCGACACGATCGGCTATGTCGAAGCCCACGGCACCGGCACCCCGCTCGGCGACCCGATCGAGATCCAGGCGCTGACGCAGGCGTTCCGGCTTGGCACGGCGCGCGAGCGCTTCTGCGCAATCGGCTCGCTGAAGACCAATATCGGCCACCTCGACGCCGCCGCCGGTGCGGCCGGGCTGATCAAAGCCGCGCTGGCGCTGCGCCACGGCCAGATCCCGCCGAGTCTGCACTTCTCGCAGCCCAACCCGCAGATCGACTTCGCGCGCAGCCCGTTCTACGTGGCCACCAGCCTGGCGCCCTGGCCAGGCGGCAGCCACCCGCGCCGCGCCGGGGTCAGCTCGTTCGGCATCGGCGGTACGAATGTGCACATGGTGCTCGAAGAGCCGCCCGCGCAAGCGCCTGCCCAGCCCAGCACCGCGCCGCAGCTGCTGGTGCTTTCGGCCAAAACCGCGCCAGCGCTGGAGGCAGCTACCGCCCAGCTGGCCGGCTACCTCGACGCACACCCCGGCGCCAGCCTGGCCGACGTGGCCTTTACGCTCCAGGCCGGCCGGCAGGCGTTCGCCCACCGCCGCGCCGTGGTGGAAGAAGTAGCCGTGTTCCTGGCAGCGCTCGGCTCCATCCCCGCGCGCGGTCCCGTTCATGCCCGACCAACGTGCTTCCGCGCCGGCCCCCGGCGCGACGGCATGCGGGTGCATGACCGAAGACCCCGGCGACGGGCTCGGCGAACGAGTCCTCATCCACACCACGGACTGCCCAGCGAACAACTTCCCCCCAGCGACCGAACCTGCCCGCACGGAACGGTCACGGTTCGTG
>CALLYN010000042.1 GCA_937858455.1 uncultured Kouleothrix sp. | reverse complement strand
CGACTGCCCCGACGGCCGCCGCTGCCCAGCCGAACCTTCCCTTTGAGGTCGCCGCCGACGCTCTGAATCCGTTGGGTGTGCAACCGGGCGAAGTCGATGGCGTGTTCTTCGCCGGCGGCTTCGGCGACGACTACATCAAGTACGCCGGCCAGCTGGTCGAGAAGGCCCACCCCGACGTCAAAGTCAAGATCCAGAGCATCCAGAAGGTCACCGAGGCGCTGCAGCCGCGCTTCATCGCCGGCAACCCGCCCGACGTGATCGACAACTCGGGCGCCAACATGATCCCGATGGCTGACCTGATCGGCGAGGACCAGCTGCTTGACCTGGCGCCGCTGCTGGCTGCCCAGTCGTGGGACAGCGAGGGCAAAACATTTGGCGACACGCTGTTCCCCGGCTCGCAGACCAGTGCGATCTTCGGCGGCAAGCAGTACGGCATCAACATCGCCTATACCATCTCGGGCATCTGGTACTCGAAGCCGGCGTTCGAGAAGGCCGGCTACACCTACCCGAAGACCTGGGCCGACATGCTGGCGCTGTGCGAGCAGATCAAGAAAGAGGGCAAGCAGTCGCCCTGGACGTACCAGGGCAAGTACCCGTACTACATCTGGGGCATTGTGTGGAACATGCTGGTGTACTACGCCGGCGGCGACGACGTGTTCAAGAAGCTCGACAACCTCGAGCCGAACGCCTGGAGCGACCCGGCGATCAAGCGCGCCACCGAAGACCTGTACCAGCTGTGGGATAAGGGCTACATCCTGCCCGGCACCGCCGGCCTGACGCACACCGAGTCGCAGACCGAGTGGCTCAAGGGCAAGGCCGTGTTCATCCCGTGCGGCAACTGGCTCGAGAACGAGATGAAGACGGTGACCCCGGCCGACTTCAACATGACCGTGGCGAACATCCCCGGCTACGCCGACGGCAAGGGCGACCCGAACGCCGTGAACGCCAACGGCGGCGAGACGTACGTCGTGCCGGCCAAGGCCAAGAATACGGCCGGCGGCATGGAGTACCTGCGCGCGCTGCTCTCGAAAGACTCGGCCAAGTACTTCGCCGAGAACGTGCGCGCGATCATGCCGGTGGTCGGCGGCACCGAGGGCGCCAAGCTCTCGGAGGGCATGAAGGCCGGCGTGGCCCTGGCCACCGCCTCGAAGGGCGTGGCGATCAACATGAACTTCACGAACTGGTACAGCGCGCTCAACAAAGAGATCGAGCAGCGCACCGGCGAGCTGATGACCGGCGTGATCAAGCCCGACGAGTTCATTAGCATCATGCAGAAGAAGGCCGACGAAGTCGCGGCCGACCCGGACACCAAGAAGTTCAAGCGCTAGCCGTCACCCAGTCGGCAGTCGGCAGCCGGCGGTACGCAGTCACTTCCCTCGGGCCCCTCGTGACTGCCGACTGCCGACTGCCGACTGCTCTATATCTAAGGTGGAGTCAGCTCTATGAACCGAGGTAAAAACGGCCTGATCGTGTCGTTTCTGGCGCTGCCGCTGGCGTTGTACACCCTGTTTGTGCTCCTCCCCTACTTCTCGGCCATGATCTTCGCCTTTACCCGCTGGAGCGGGCTCTCGGCCAACATCCGCTTTAATGGCGCAAACAACTTCATCAAGCTCTACGCCGACGAAAAGTTCTGGAACGCGCTCAGCCACAACGGCATCGCGCTGGTGGTGCTGCCGCCGGTGATCATCGCCCTTGGCCTGTTCTTCGCGTTTCTGTTCACGCAGGGCATCAGCCTGTCGCGCTTCTTCCGGATCGCGTTCTTCTTCCCGCAGGTGATGTCGGTGGTGGTGGTGGCGGTGCTGTGGAGCTTTATCTACCACCCGACGATCGGCCTGCTGAACGGCTTCCTCGGCGCGATCGGCCTCACGCAGTTCGCCAGCTTCCCGTGGCTGGGCGACCGCGGCACCGTGTTCGGCGCGGTGCTGGCCATGGTGGTGTGGCAGTCGGTCGGCTTCTACATGGTGCTGTTCGTGGCCGGCATGCAGGGCATCCCCAACGACTACTACGAGGCCGCCGAGATCGACGGCGCCAGCTCGTGGGTGAAGTTCTGGAACGTGACCGTGCCGCTGCTGTGGGACACCATCCGCACGGCGATCGTGTTTCTGGCGATCGGCGCGATGGACCTGTTCGCCCAGGTGACGGTGATGACCAATGGCACCGGCGGGCCGAGCCGCGCCGCCGACGTGGTGCCGACCTACCTGTACTCGACGGCGTTCAGCCAGGGGCAGTTCGGCTACGCCACCGCCATGGGCCTGGTGCTGCTGATCCTGGTGTTCATCCTTTCGGTGGTGAGCCTGCGCTTTACCGCGCGCGAAGCGTTCGAGTACTAGCGCGAAAGGAGCGCGTGTAGATGGCGACTGTATCGACCCAACCCACCGCGCACTCGGCTGTGGCGCACGGCCCGCGCCCGCTCGCGATCGTCGGCAAAGCACTGATCTACCTGATCCTCGGCGCATGGGCCATCCTGGTGATCTTCCCCATGGTCTGGGCGATCATGACCTCGTTCAAGACCGACCAGGAGATCTTCTTCAGCCCGTGGGCGCTGCCCGCCAAGCCGATTTTCGACAATTTCGTACGCGCGTGGACCACCGCGCGCATCGGCGAGTATTTCATCAACACCCTGATCATTGTGCTGCCGTCGCTGTTCCTGACGCTGCTGCTCTCGTCGATGGCGGCGTACGTGCTGGCGCGCTTTGAGTTCCGCGGGCGCAACCTGATCACCTACCTGTTCCTGATCGGCATGATCTTCCCGCTGTTCCTGGCGCTGGTGCCGCTGTACTTCGTGACGCAGAAGCTCGGCCTGCTCGACACCTACCCCGGCCTGATCCTGGTGTACGTGGCCTTCTCGCTGTCGTTCACGATCTTCTTCCTGATCAACTTCTTCAAAACCCTGCCGAAAGAGCTTGGCGAGGCCGCGCTGATCGACGGCGCCAGCCAGTACGACATCTTTTTCCGCGTGTACCTGCCGCTGGCGCGGCCCGGCCTGATCACCATGGGCATCTTTAACTTCCTGGGCCAGTGGAACCAGTACATCCTGCCCAACACCCTGATGATCACCAACGACGACAAAAGCACCCACTATGTGCTCTCGCAGGGGCTGTACTACCTGCAGGCCAAGCAGTTCTACGGCAGCGACTGGAGCGGCCTGTTCGCGGCGGTGACGATCGTGATGATCCCGACGCTGGTGGTGTACCTGATCTTCAACGACCGGATCGAGAAGGGCATGACCGCCGGCGCGGTGAAGGGCTAAGGAACCCGTATGGAGCCGGTTCGCCTGATTGTGCTTGGCGCGGGCAGCCGCGGCAGCCAGTACGCGCGCTATGCGCAGCTGCACCCCGAGGCCGCCAGGATCGTGGCGGTGGCCGAGCCGCGCGATTTCCAGCGCGAGCAGCTGGCGCAGCAGCACGGCCTGAGCGGCGACCAGGTAGTGCGCGACTGGCGCGCGCTGGCCGAGCGGCCGCGCTTCGCCGACGGCGCGATCATCGCGACGCAGGACGCCATGCACGCCGAGCCGGCGATCGCGCTGGCCGAGCGCGGCTACCACATCCTGCTCGAGAAGCCCATGGCGCCCAGCGCGGCCGAGTGCCGCCAGATCGTCGCGGCGGTGCAGCGCGCCGGCGTGATCTTCGCGGTGTGCCACGTGATGCGCTACACCCGCTACACTCAGGCGCTCAAGCGCCTGCTCGACGCCGGCCGCGTCGGCACGATCGTGAGCATGCAGCACCTCGAGCCGGTGGGCTTCTGGCACCAGGCGCACTCGTTTGTGCGCGGCAACTGGCGCAACGAGGCGCTGTCGTCGCCAATGCTGCTGGCCAAATCGTGCCACGACCTCGATTGGATCCGCTACATCATGGGCCGGCGCTGCACCCAGGTGAGCTCGTTCGGCAGTCTGCGCCACTTCCGCGCCAGCGAGCGCCCGGCTGGCGCGGCCGACCGCTGCCTGGAGTGCGCCGTCGAGCCGGCGTGCCCGTACTCGGCGCCGCGCTTCTACCTTGGGCGCGTGCGCGCCGGCCTCACCGGCTGGCCCGTCGACGTGATCACCACCGACCGCAGCGAGGCCGGCGTGCTGGCCGCGCTGCGCGAAGGGCCCTACGGCCGCTGCGTGTACGCCTGCGATAACGACGTTGTCGATCACCAGGTGGTGAACATGCAGTTCGAAGACGGCGCGACCGCCGCGTTCACCATGACGGCGTTCACGCGCGGGCGCGGCCGCGAGACACATATCTTTGGCACGCACGGCGAGATCTTCGGCGACGGCGAGCGCGTGGAGGTGCACGACTTCCTGAGCGGCGCCAGCGAGACGATCGAGGCCGGCACCGGCGCCGACGGCTCGATCCTCAGCGGCCACGGCGGCGGCGACGACGGGCTGATGCGCAGCTTTGTGGCAGCGCTGGCGCGCTCCGACCCCGGCCAGATCCTGTCCGGCCCCGACGAGACGCTCGAGTCGCACCTGATGGTGTTTGCCGCCGAGCAGGCCCGCCACGAGCGCCGGGTGGTTGACCTGGGCGACGACGCGACCGACCAGCCGCGGCATTGAGTTCGGCCAGTTCTAGCGCTTGTGGGGCACCAATGACCGTGGTACGCATCGAAACCCTGACGATCCCCGGCGCGCCGCTCGGCGGCGAGAACCCGCTGCCGTTCTTCCGCGACGCGCAGGCCGACCTGCCGGTGCGCGCGCTGCCGAGCGTGCCGGCGGCCAAGCGCGAGGGCTTTGGCGCGCAGGCGGGCTTCCGCGTGCTGCCCTACCGCATGCAGGACGACTACGGCCGCGCGCGCGCGCCGCTCGATCTCAAGGCGCTCGTGCTCGAGAACGATTTCCTGACGGCCACGTTTCTGCCCGAGCTGGGCGGGCGGCTGTACTCGCTGCTGCACCGGCCCAGCGGCCGCGAGCTGCTGGCGCGCAACCCGGTGTTCCAGCCGGCCAACCTGGCCATCCGCAACGCCTGGTTCTCGGGCGGGGTCGAGTGGAACATCGGCCAGTTCGGCCACACCTTCGGCACCTGCGCGCCGCTGTTCGCGGCATCCATCCGCGGCGAGCGCGGCGAGCCGGGCCTGCGCCTGTACGAGTTCGAGCGCTGCCGCGGCCTGCTGTGGCAGCTCGACTGCTACCTGCCGCCCGAATCGCCGCTGCTGCTGGTGTACGCGCGCGTGGTGAACCCCGGCCAGGCCGCCACCTCGATGTACTGGTGGACAAATACCGCGGTGCCCGAGGCGCCCGGCGTGCGCGTGCTGGCGCCAACCGACGCGACGCTGTACCTCGGCGATTTTCGCGAGCTGAGCTTTGGCGCCGCCGACATGCCCGAGCTGCCCAGCCTGCCCGGCCGCGACGCCAGCTACGCGCTGAACTTCCCGTTCGCCAACGAGTTTTTCTTCCAGTGCGAGGCCGCCGACATGCCCTGGGAGGCCGCGCTCGACGCATCCGGCGCCGGCCTGTTCGAGGCATCGACGCCGCGCCTGGCCTACCGCAAGCTGTTCTGCTGGGGCACCCACGCCGGTGGCCGGCGCTGGCAGGAGTTCCTTTCCGAGCCGGGCCAGGCATACCTCGAGATCCAGGCTGGCCTGGCGCCAACCCAGCTGCACAGCCAGCCTATGCCGGCCGGCGCGGTGTGGGACTGGACGCCGGGCTTTCCATCCTGGCCGAGGGTCCAGATCGGGCTGCCACTCTGCCCAGGCAATGTGTCAATGTAATAATGGATGCGATGCGCATCAAAACTGACGGCACCACTGTGCTCGTACTGGTAACAAGCTTCGATGTGTAAGGATGGTTGAGTGCCCGGATAGCCCGTTATGGTCAACATGTGTCCACGCAGTTCACCATCATCGTAGACCCGATAACGCAGCTCGGGTGCCCGAGGAAATCCCTGAGAAGAAAACAAAAGTGCAGCAAAGTCCTCAGGGCTTCCTGCCTGAGCGGGTGAGGTTCTTCCAAATGGCAGCCTAAGCTGGGCGAGCATTTCCGCGCGATGCATGGCCACCCCAGGAAAGGGCAGGCTCTTACCAAACAGCCCGGCAAAAATCCCGATGGTCTTCGCATCGGATTGGATCAAGCTTGCGATCACATGACCCGCAGTGACCATCAAGCGATGGTTGATGAGGAAGCCCGTTCCGACAAGCGTAAACTCGTTCTGTTCGCTCAAGCTGCCGATCGCACCGCGCTGCCGATTGCGGGCGACGACGAAGCAGCCAAAGCGACGGTGAAGGCGTTCCTCGATGCAATTGGCTACGACGCGGTCGATACCGGCGGCCTTTTCGAAAGCTGGCGCTTTGAGCGCGACATGCCCGCCTACGGTCTGATCTACTTTGCGAAAGTTCCTGTCGCCGGTGAGCCGTTCCCTGACGGAGCCCCGACTTCCGCCAGCAAGGTCGCAAGCGCCGTCGCAGCCGCCAAGCGCCCTGCCTAGTCTTCATCTGCTGCTAGCGCGAGTAATACTCGATCACCTGCCGCAGCTCGATGGGAAATGGCACGGAAGTCTCGTCGGGCAGCGCGGTCAGTTGCACGCTCTGATCCGAATCAGAAAGCTGAAGCCACACAGGACGCTGCGAACCAAAGCGCCCAAGCGAGTCCGTCACAAGCGGCGACTTCGCCATCTTCGAGATCAGCGCAAACCGATCGCCCACGCGCAGCCGTGCGGACGGAATGTCGACGCGCCGACCGTTGACACCGATGTGACCGTGTCGCACCAGCTGTCGCGCCGCCACAATCGTCGGAGCCAGCCCCGCGCGAAACACCAAGTTGTCCAGCCGTCGCTCGAGCAGCTCGACCAGCTTGGCACCCGTCACCCCGGAGCTTTCCATCGCCGTACAAACCACCGTCCGCAGCTGGCGTTCCGTCAGCCCGTAGTGATAGCGCAGCTTCTGCTTTTCGATGAGCTGGTTGCCGTAGTCACTGCGCTTGCGTCGACGCTGACCATGCTGACCGGGCGGATGCGGACGACGCTCGATGCTCTTGCGCGACAGACCGGGCAGCTCAACACCCAACGATCGCATCACGCGCAGACGTGGACCTGTGTAGCGACTCATGGTTTCTCCCTTTTTTGAAATTGAAATCCCATTTCATCTAGGTTTGAAACGCTCGCTTGTCAAGACCGAAGCGCTGATCGAGGATTTTCGCGTCGACGCATCGTCAGAACACTGAAGCAGCGCTCAACTCGGCAAGGATTCCTCGTCGAGCATCCGTCACAGCGAAGCCAGCATGTGGCAGAACATCGCTCCATGTGCCGACTGCGCGCGCCCTCGCAGCAGCGCCCACATGGTTTGCCAAAACCGAGAGGGTTTACACGAACTTAACCCTTTACAAGCGATCCCCGTCTAATGCGAAACTAGACGTAACTGTATGGCAAGCAAGCATCCTCGCGGCCTTTACGTACTTTTCTTGACGGAGATGTGGGAACGCTTCGGCTTCTACCTGATGCTGGCGCTCCTCACGCTCTACCTCACCGAACATAAAAAAATGACCGAGGCAGAAGCCTCGAACGTTTACGGCTGGTACATGTTCTTCGTGTATCTGACGCCGTTCTTCGGTGGAATCCTCGCAGATCGAGTGTTTGGATACTCGAAAGCGATCTTGGCCGGCGCGCTGCTCCTCGGTGCGGGCTATCTGGTCTTTTCGATTCAGAACCCCATCGCGTTCTATTCCGCGCTGTTTCTGCTGGTGCTCGGAAACGGCCTGTTTAAGCCCAACATCTCGACGCTGGTCGGCAACTTGTATCCGCAAGGTGATGCCCGTCGCGATGCTGCGTTTTCCGTGTTTTATATGGGCATTAACCTCGGCGCGCTGTTTGGCGGTCCCGTCGGAGAGTTCATGCGCATGACCTTCGGCTGGTCGCTGGCGTTTGCGACGGCTGGCTTCTGCATGGCGTTTTCGTTCGTGATCTTTGCGGCGCTGCGCAAGCACGTCACGGTCGGAGATGCACGCTCGTCGGTGGCCGCCGTGCTGGATGTGCCGCTTCCCGCCGAATACGAAGACCGTCCCGATCCACCCGAGATCGAGCGTCAGCGCATCACGTCGCTGGTGATCATGTGCTTCGTCGTGATGTTCTTCTGGATGGCGTTTCATCAAAACGGCACGACGCTGACCTTCTGGGCGCGCGACAACACGGATCGAATGCTGCGCGTCGGCTCGTGGTCGTGGGAAATCCCGCCCGGTGTGTTCCAAGCGTTTAACTCGGTGTTTGTGATTGTGCTGACGCCGGTGCTGGTGCGGTTTATGACGTGGCTGCGTTCGAAGAACATGGAGCCGAGCACGCCCGCCAAGCTGGGCATCGGCATGCTGCTCACCGGCGCGGCGTACGGAATCATGGTCCTGGCGTCGTGGGCGGGCGGTAACAGCGGCAAGGTCAGCATGCTGTGGCTCATCGCGAGCTACTTCGTCGTCACCGTCGCAGAGCTTCACCTGTCGCCGATGGGCCTGTCGATGGTGACCAAGCTGGCGCCAAGGCGGATGACCGCGATGCTGATGGGCGTTTGGTTTATCTCGACGGCGGTTGGCAACTATCTGTCGGGCTTCCTCGGTCGGTTCTGGAAGCCGTGGAAGCACTCGGACTTCTTTGCGCTGCTCGTCGCGACTTCGCTGATCGCAGCCGTGCTGCTGGTGTCGCAGTATCGTCGGCTCAAGGCCGCCATGCCGCATGAAGGTCCGCCCGAAGAACCGAAAAGCAACGTCGTGCCAGCGTCCGAAGTCGCTGCCGTTCCCGAAGCCGGGTACTGACACGATCCTACGATCGGCCCTGTCGCTCTGTCGCCAGCTCTCCGCTCCCCTCGTCTCCTCGCTTCTTCTTCCTCGCTCGCTTCTTCACACCGGCTGATGTCGCGTCATCCACCGAGGCACACACTGTCAACGCTTCTTGTGTCGCACGGCATCGAAGCTAGGGTAGCCTCTGTCGCGATCATCCGAGGAAGAGCCCGTGTCAAACCGTCTTGCCCATTCGTCGAGTCCGTATCTCCGTCAGCATGCTGAGCAACCCGTAGACTGGTATCCGTGGGGAGACGAAGCGTTTGCTCGTGCCCGTCGAGAAGACAAGCCAGTGTTTTTGTCGATCGGCTACTCCGCGTGTCACTGGTGCCATGTCATGGCGCACGAGTCCTTCGACGATCCCGAGACCGCTGCGCAGCTAAACCAAGACTTTGTCTGCATCAAGGTCGATCGCGAAGAGCATCCCGACGTCGATCACCTGTATCAGCAAGCGCTTCAGCTGTTCGACGAAGGCGGCGGCTGGCCGCTGTCGATGTTTCTGCTTCCGACGGGAGAGCCATTTTTCGGTGGCACCTACTTTCCGCCGCAGGATCGCTATGGACGACCGTCGTTTCGTCGCGTGCTGTCGGCGCTGCTCCTCGCGTATCGTCAAGAGCCGAACAAGGTCCGCGAGCATGGCAGCAAGCTCAAAGAAGCGCTGATCGATGTGCAGCAGCAGGCGAGCGGCGTCGAGACAGGCGCGCACCTGCCGAGCGATCTGATTCAGCGGATTGGCGTTCGTCTCGCGGAAAGCATCGATCGTCGAGAAGGCGGTTTCGGAAGCGCACCCAAGTTTCCCAATCCGACCGCGCTGTCTCTTTTGCTGCGGTCGTACTTTCGCAGCGGAGATCTCGACGATGTCCGGCCCGCGCTGCTGACGCTGACCAAGATGGCGAGCGGCGGAATTTACGATCACTTGGGCGGCGGCTTTGCGCGCTATTCCACCGACGACAAGTGGCTGGTGCCGCACTTTGAAAAGATGCTCTACGATAACGCGCTGCTGCTGCTGCTGTACGGTCAAGCCCACGCGGTGCTGATGGCGATCGGACAAGAGGTGCTGGCGCAGCGCTATCAGCGAGTCATCGACGAAACGGTGGGCTGGCTCCAGCGACAGATGCACGCACCGAGCGGTGGCTTTTTTGCTGCGCTCGACGCTGACAGCGAAGGCATCGAAGGCAAGTACTACGTCTGGAACCCGGCGGAGGTCGCGGCGCTCGTCGGAGCAGAACAAGCGGCGCTCGTCACACGCTGCTACGACGTGATTCCCGGTGGAAACTGGAACGATCCGCACGGACACGGACCGCACGATGCATCGATCTTGCATCTGATCGATCAGCCGCACGACGAGGACGAAGATCGGCTGCTGCACGAAGCGAAAGCGACGCTGCTGTCAGCCAGAGATCGCCGGATCCCGCCGAGTACCGACGACAAGATCCTGACTGGATGGAACGCGCTGTTGATCTCGGCGCTGGCCACCTGCGGATCGCTGCTGTCACGACCGGATCTGACGGAGCTTGGACGCCAGACCGCCGACTTTGTGCTCCAGAAGCTGCGAATAAGCGATGGACGGCTGCTGCGAACTTTTAAAAACGGCGAAGCGAAGCTGGCTGCGACGCTCGACGATCATGCGTTTTTGACCGATGCGCTGATTCAGCTGACCCAAGCGACCCAAGATGTTCGGTATCTCCATGCCGCTGAGTCGCTGACGGAATCGGCGCTGCGTGACCTGTACGATCCAGATCGTCACGCGTTCTTTGTCGGTCCAGCAGAGACCGATGGCGTCGTGCTGCCTGCGCGTCCGGTGAGCCTGCATGACAGCGCGATTCCGTCGGGCATGTCGGTGATGTGTCAGAACTTGCTGAAGCTGTCGGCGCTGCTGCCTCACGCGCGAGATCGCTACCTGGCGATCGCTGAATCGACGCTGCTACGACTGGCGGAACGAGCCCAGCGCAGTCCGATCGGGTTTGGCGGGACGCTTCGCGCGCTCGATCTGCTTCAGCACGGGCTGGTCGTGACGATCGTGGTGCTGCCGCCGGGTGGTGAGCGCAGTCATCCGCTCGTCACAGCTGCGACGACGACCTTTGTGCCCGATCACTTCGTGTGGATCGCGCAGGAAGGACAAGCGCTGCCCGAGCCGATCGCGACGCTGTGCGAAGGAAAGTCCAGTCGTAACGGTGCGCCGACGGCCTATGTCTGCCGAGGCGAGCGCTGTAGCGCACCGATCGTCGATCCAGCCGCGCTGCGCACGCAGCTTCAGCATCCGTAACCCGGACTCGACGTCCTCTTGCGTCCGCACCCGCTACTTCGGAGCGATCGGAACCCGACGAATGTCCCAGCCCGTCTGTCCGATCACCACCTTCACCAGCAGATCGCTTGAGCCTGGAACAAACAAAAACTCTCGGGAGCTATCGGCCACCCAGCGCGCCTGCTTCTGCTGCTCGTCGATGACGATGATGCGATTGTGCGTTCCACGCGGCACCGAGTTGCTCGCTGCCAAGACGCGACCGTCGCCAAGCTCGCCAAACTGCCGGACGTTACGCGCCAGCCGCATCACTTCATCGGTCCTCAACAGCCGCGAGTGAAAGTCTCCCGCGTTGTCAGAGCGCGCCGCCCATTCCAAATAGCGAAGCCGCGAGCGATCCGCCGACCACGCCGGACGCCGACCACGCTCGATCACCTGACGATCGCCCAGAAAGCCGCTGCCAATGCCCGCGCCGTACGTCTGAGCTGAATCGCGCGAATACAGGAACTCTCCGCCGGGACCGATCGCCAAGAGCTGACCGATGGATTCGATAAGCACCGTCGGAGCCGCCGAGCCATCTTCGGGAACCTGACGCAGTCCGTCGCCGCTGCGATACAAGACCAAGCGCTCGCCTTGAAGCTGCACGATTCGGAACGTGTCCGTCGCACACGGATCGGGATCCAGCAAAACCTTCGCCGAGCCATCGATCGGCTGCCGCGCCAAGCCCGCATCCGAGCACGTCAGCAGCGCCTTGTGCGAACCATCGAGTATCCACGACCGCGACAGCTTGCCCAGGCTGCGCGCTCCGCCACCAGAGCGCGTCTCATACAGCGTGATGTTGTCCGAGGCATCTTGAACGATCAGCTGCTCGCCCGACGAAACGAGCTGATAGCGACCCTTGTCAAACGGCTTTGCGGGATCGATGCCTTCGGGAATCGGCAGCTCGCGCTTGTCTCCCGAGCCATCCATGCGAAACGCGCGCAGGCTCTTCGCTTTGCTGCTCTGCGAAATCATCACGCCGACTTGTTCGTTGCTGCTGACCAGAAGCACCGGCGTGCCTTCGGGAAACGGCTCAAAGAGCAGAGGCGGCTCTCCCGGTCGAATCCGCGATAGCACCACCGACTTGTCTTTGATCGACGGATCCAGCAGCGCAGGCACCACCATCACGTACAGCGAGCGCAGGGTCG
>CALLYN010000041.1 GCA_937858455.1 uncultured Kouleothrix sp. | reverse complement strand
GCTCGGGCTGGCCTGGCGTGCGCTTGGCTACCTGGCTGCGCTGCCGGCCGGGCGCGTGGCCCTCGATGCCGCGCCGATCGTGCTTGCGCGCTCGCTGCCCCAGCCGATTGCGCGGGCATGCTTCGCCGAAAGCGTGAGGCTGTTCGCCGAGCTGGGCATGCCCCACGAGCGCGCCCGCAGCATCGAGGCGCTGGCGCGCTACGAGGTCGCGCACGGCGACCCGCTGCGCGGCGCGACATTGGCGCGCGAGCTGAGCGTGGTATTCGCGCGGCTGGGCATTGTCGGCGCGCCGCGCATAAGCGAACAGGCGACAGCATGACCGAAACCGAGCACGACGATCCGCCTGCGACCGGCGCGGCGCTTGAGCACGAGCTGCGCGAGCTGCGCGACCAGGCCGCCGCGTTCGCGGCCCAGCACGAGCTGATTGAAAATCTGGTGGCGGTGGCGCGCTCGGCGCCTGATGCCTCGATGATCGAGGCGACGCTCGAGAAGATGCTCGCGCTGGCTATCCGGCTTACCGCCGCCAGCAACGGCAGCCTGTTCCTGCTCGACGAAGCGGGCGCTGTCGTGGACAGCATCCTCACGCGCGGCAGGGCCACCGTCGAGCAGCGCCGCGCGATCATCGGCAGCGTGATGGAGCGCGGGCTCTCGGGCTGGGTCGCGCGCGAGCGCGTGGTGGGCCTGATCGCCGATACGCAAACCGACGCGCGCTGGTTCACGCTGCCCTACGAGCCATACTCGTTTCGCTCGGCGCTGGCGGTGCCGCTGCTGCGCGGCGGCCAGCTGCTGGGCATCCTGAACCTGCTGCACGGCGCGCCCGGCCATTTTACCCAGCGCCACGCCCACCTCATGGAGCTCACCGCCGCCCAGATGGCGCTGGCGCTTGAGAATGCTCGGCTGTACAGCGCCGCCCAGCAGGAGCTGGCCGAGCGCCGCCGCGCCGAGGCCGCGCTGCAGAGCGCTAACGCCGAGCTTGCCGCGGCCAAGGCCCAGCTCGAGCGCTGGATGCAGGCGCGCCTGCACGAGACCGAGGCGGCCGTCCACGATATTCGCCACGGCATGCACGATGTCATCTCGGCGCTCGATATTCTCAAGCTCGATCTGCTCGAGGCGCACGTGGCGCCGGCGGCGTACCAGCCGGGCGCATCCAGCGTCGGCGCTGCGCTCGACGGCGTCGCGGCGCTGCTCGACGATATGCTCGACGCCGCCCGGCTGCGCAGCAATACCCTCACGCTTAGCCTGGCGGCGGCCGACCTGCCCGCGCTCGTGCGGCAGGTGGCCCAGCGCTTCGACGTCACCTGCCGCATGTTCGGCTGCACGCTGGCGGTCGAGGCCGACCAGGGCACGCCGCCGGTCTGGTGCGATCGGCGGCGCATGGCGCGCGTGCTTTATAATGTGCTGCATAACGCAATCAGGTATTCGACGGTGCGCGACGACAACGCCGCCGGGCAGGTGGTGGTGGCGATCGCCCCGGCCGGCGAGTGGGTCGAGTGCCGCGTCAGCGATAACGGCCCCGGCATCGCGCCCGAGCAGCTCGCCCAGCTGGGCCAGCGCTTCGCGCGCGTGGCCGATGGCGCCGCGCTCGAGGGCACCGGCCTGGGCCTGAACTTCAGCATTGGTATTATGCAGCTCCACGGCGGCACACTGCGCATCGGCTCGCCCGGGCTTGGCCAGGGCGCCACCGTGACGCTGCGCCTGCCGCGGGCACATGCGGAAGGGTGAACAGATATGGCCGAACACGCCCCCGCCGACCTGCCGCCGATCGGCTTGCAAGGCTTGCTGGTGCTGGTTGTCGAAGATAGCACCGAGACGGCCTTTACGCTCACGCGGCTGTTCGCCAGCTATGGCGCCTTTAAAGTCGAGCTGAAGGCCAGCGCGCGCCAGGCGCTTGCCCGCCTGAACGACCCGGCGCAGCCGCTGCCCGACCTTGCGGTGATCGACTACCACCTGTCGGGCGAGCTCACCGGCCTGGATCTGGCGCTCGAAATGCGCAAGCAGCCGCGACTGCGCCAGATCAAGCGCGTGTCGTACAGCAGCCTCGACGAGGCCGACCTGCGCCGCGCCGCCGCCGATGCCGACCTGCCGGGCGACCCGGTGTACCACGCGATCGTGCCCAAGCCGCAGAAAGCCGCCGTGCTGGTGCGCCACATGGCCGATCTGGTCAAGCGCCAGCAGCTTGAGGAGCTGGTGCAGAAGCTCGCCGCGCTGCTGTAGTGCCATTGACACGAGTTGTTGCGGTGGGGGTTCGGGGGCGCAAGCCCTCCAAGCCTCCCACGCGGGGACACCGCGTAGCTAGTGTCATAGAGCTGTCAGATAAGCCGGATCGCAACATATGGTATAATGGCGCAAATTCGCTTGACATATCATTTACGCGCCCCGATCACCAGCACATCCTGATCTGGGTGGAGGATACGCCTGTGGCGATCAATCCGCTGAACTCACTGTTTGGGGCATTCAGCCGCGACCTGGGCATCGACCTGGGCACGGCCAACACGCTGGTACACGTGCGCGGTAAGGGAATCGTGATTAGCGAGCCGTCGGTCGTGGCGATCGACAAAAAGACCAAAGAGGTCAAGGCGGTAGGCGCCGAGGCCAAGGCGATGGTCGGCAAGACGCCTGCAAATATCATCGCGGTGCGGCCGCTGAAAGATGGCGTGATCGCCGACTTCGACGTTGTCGAGAAGATGATCACGCACTTCATTAAGAAGGCGCACGATCGCTCGTTTGGTGTGATCTCGCCGCGCCCGCGCGTGGTGGTGGGCGTGCCCTCCGGCGTGACGCAGGTCGAGATGCGCGCGGCCCGCGACGCGGCGCTCAACGCCAACGCCCGCGACGCGTATGTCGTCGAAGAGCCGATGGCCGCCGCGATCGGCGCCGGTCTGCCCGTCGATGAGCCAATGGGCTCGATGATCGTCGATATCGGCGGCGGCACCACCGAGGTGGCGGTGATCTCGCTTGGCGGCATTGTGATCAATCACTCGATCCGCACCGCCGGCGACGAGATCGACGAGGCGATCGTCAACTTCGCGCGCCGCGAGTACAACCTGCTGATCGGCGAGCGCATGGCCGAGAAGGTCAAGATCGCCGCCGGCAGCGCCTACCCGCTCGACGAAGAGATCAAGGTCGTGCTGCGCGGCCGCGATCTGCTCACCGGCCTGCCGAAAGCCGTCGAGGTCTCGAGCGTCGAGCTGCGCGACGGTATCTCCGGCCCGGTCAACACGATCGTAGCCGAGGTGCGCGCCGCACTCGAAGAGACGCCGCCCGAGCTGGTGGCCGATATCATGGAGCACGGGATCATGCTGGCGGGCGGCGGCGCGCTGCTGCACGGCCTCGACCGGCGCATCGCCGCCGAGACGAAAATGCCCGTGCATATCGCCGAAGATCCGCTCTCGTGCGTGGCTCGTGGCGCCGGCAAGATGGTCGAAGAGTTTCACAACCCGATCTACCGCGATATTCTCAATAGCACCCAGCGCAGCCGGCGCATTCGCTATAAATAGTAGGCCTTCGCGGCGGGTGTTTTTGCCTTCGCCAGAGCGCTCTTTTCTCGTTTCGAGCGCGCAGATGTTGCAGCCCCGCGCCAACATCTGCACTACAAGAAGATCGCCAGTGCAGTGTCGCTTCAGCATCGACGCACGATGCGGGCCACTGCGTCACTTAAATAGCAGGGCCTCGCGAGAGGTCGCTGCGGTGGCTGCGATCGGCCAAAAAGGAGGTTTTCGGGGTGGTGAAGCCGCCCCGAACCCCGCCGCACAAGCCCTACTAATTACGTTCTGAGCGCAGAGCCCGAGCTAGCGATGGTGCATAGCTCCAAACTCACCGCTCAAACCCTCAAACTCGCTATGCGTGACTCGGCTCGCAATCGCTCCATGCGCCTCCCTCGGCCATCACCCTACCGCTCGCTGACGCTGGTGGCCGCGCTGCTGGTGCTCGCCCTGCTGCTGCTGGTGCTCGACCAGGGCGGCCTGCTGGGGCCCTTTCGCGCGCAGCTTCAAACGCTGATCACCCCGCTGGTGCAGCCGCTACGCCGCCTCGGCGATGGCCTCGGCGGCGTCGGCCAGAGCATCGCCGATACCCAGCAGCTGCGCGATCGGGTCGCCGCGCTCGAGCAAGAGAACAGCCAGCTCAAGGCCGAAAACATCCAGATCCAGGAGCTGAAGCTGCGACTCGACCAGCTCGAAACGCAGCTGCGGATCGAGAAGCAGCACGCCTGGAAGCTGCTGGGCGCAGATGTCAGCGCGCGCTCGCCTGACGGCGGCCGGCGCCTGGTAATGCTCAACGCCGGCG
>CALLYN010000040.1 GCA_937858455.1 uncultured Kouleothrix sp. | reverse complement strand
TTGGTGGGGGTTTGGGGGCGGCTTCGCCGCCCCCAAATTTCTTATTGCGTTGCACGATGTGGCGAAGCCACGTCGTGCAACGCAATCTCTACGTGGTCAAGCGAACGCGGAAAAACCGCACGCAGAAGTTCGGGGGCGGCGAAGCCGGGCAGGGCAGCGCACAAAGAAGCGATCAAGCGGCGTTGGTACTACCCCAGGTCGAGCACGCTGTCGAGCCCGCGGCGCAGGCCGGTGAACGAGGCGACCTTGCGGATCGCCAGCAGCGCGCCGTCGACATACGGCTGGGCGCTGCCGCCCGAGTCGTGGCGGATGGTGAGCCGCTGGTCGGGCATGCCGAATATGATCTCCGCCGAGATCGTGAAGCTGGGCAGCCGGATAGCGTGCACCTGCGAGCCGCCGACGCGCGCGCCGCGCGTTTCGGCAATGCCCTGGGTTTGCTCGAGCGGGACGGTGAGCTCGGCGGGGCGGATGCGCGCGAGCCGCGCGGCCAGCTCGCGCACGGTGCCGCTCGGCGCGTCCTTCTTGCCGTCGTGCGCGTAGTCGATCAGCTCCCACTGCGGGATGTACTTCGCGGCTATCTCGGCGAACTTCTGCAGCAGCACCACCGTCAGCGCGAAGTTGCCCACCGCCAGCACGCCGCGCTGGCGCTCCGCCGCGACAGCGCCGATCTCGTCGTAGTCGGCGTCGCTCAGCCCCGACGTGCCGATCACCACGTGGGCGCCCTGCCGCAGCGCCTCCAGCACGTTGCCCTTGGCTACGTCGGGCTTGGTGTACTCGAAAAAGACATCGCACGGCTGCGCCAGCGCCTGCGCGGCGCTCGCGTAGATCGGGCTGGCCAGGCGCGGCTCCGCCAGCACGTCGCCGAGCGTGCGCTGCGCGTGCGAGCGCGATACCGCGGCCACGATCTCGATATCGTCGGTTTGGGCGATCGCGCGGGCCAGCGCCGAGCCGGCCCATCCTGTTGCGCCGGCAAGGCAAACACGAATGCTCATAAATAATGGCTCCTGGGGCGCGGCGCCTGGTGCGCAGGCCCGGCAATTGTGGCGCCGATCCTAATCTCCTTGATGCGAGTTGTCAATTGACACGAGTTACGCGGTTTGGTATTACATTGGCGCCGCCTCGACGTATGCCATTGGGATGCGCAGCCGCAGCTCGCCCTGGCGCGCGGCGTGCGCATTCAGCGCTTGCTCGAGCGCGCCGAATACGGCCGGCTGCTGCGCGGCCGGCACCACGGCTTTCCAGCCATCCAGAAAGGCCAGCTTGATGAAGAAGTGCCGAAACAGCGCGCTGCCGTCGGCGAAGCGCAGCCAGGCATCCTGCTCGACCACGCGCGCAACCCGGAAGCGCGCTGCGGCGATCTGGTCGCCAAGCGACTCGACCGTGGCGCGGTGCGCGATGTGCCGGCCGAGCCGCGCCTGCGCCTCGGCCAATCCAAGCCGCGCCAGCACCGCCGCGAACACCTCGTACAGCTCGTGCATGTGGCCCTGCAGGTTTGTGGTGAGCGCTAGCGTGGCGCCTGGGCCGCACACTCGCCGGCATTCGCCGAACACTGCGGCCGGGCTCTCGAAGTTGTTGATGCCGAGGTTCGACACAATCAGGTCGATCTGGCCATCGGCAAACGGCAGCCGCGCGGCGTCGCCGGCGACGCACAGCACCTGCGCTACCTGCCACAGGCCGGCCTTCCGGCCCGCGCGCGCCAGCGTGATCTCGCCATACACCAGCGCGCGCAATTTTTCGTGGTAGAAATCGTAGCTCGGCAGCTCGGCGGGCAGCTCGTGGATCAGGCCGCGCGCCAGCAAGTGCTCCAGCGCGGCAATCGTTTCTTCTTCGTCGCGCCCGCTGGCTGCGTGCACGGTGTCGTAGTCGAACGAGCGACCGATCACGGCTGCGGTCGCCAGCACCTGCACGCCTGACGGCCTGAGCACGTCGATGTCGTAGCTCTTGTCCCCATTGAGGACGAGATAGTACACGTCGGTGCCGCGCCAGACGATCTCGACGACCGGCAGATCCAATGACCGCAGTGAGCCGTCGGGCTCGAGGATCTGAGCGTTGTTCACCACATTGCGATGACCGATCGCCAGCCGCGTGCCATCCGCGGACCAGTCGAGCCACTGGATCTCTGGCAGGTTCGCGCCGCCCGGGCCCGGGTCATCGGGCAGACGGCGGACCGTGATCGAGTCGAGCCGGCCGCTCGCGTCGCGCAGCTTGGTCACGTTCAGGTGGGCGACGCCCTCGAGCGGATTCAGGTGCACGCCGGTGGTCGTGCGCGGCAGCGGATGGCCGTCGGCGATCGCGCGTTCCAGGCACTCGCGGATCTGCGCGCGGCTCAGCGCGCCGGCCCGCACGGTGTCCACGCCGCCGA
>CALLYN010000039.1 GCA_937858455.1 uncultured Kouleothrix sp. | reverse complement strand
CACGGGCTCGCGCGCTCGCCGATCACCGGCCCGGCCGGCAACGTCGAGTTCCTGGCATGGCTCGGCGGCCCTGGGCCTGAGCTGGACGCCGAGCGCGCAATCGCGGCCGCGCTGGTGCGCTAGCGCCGGATGTACAGCCGCGTCCCGGCGATCGTGCGTAGCTGCGCCTCGTCCACGTCGTCGGCTACACCATCGAGTACAGCCTCCAGCCCGTCGAGCGCCCAGGCCAGCGGCACATACTCGCCAAATGTGTTGGTCCAGAGCTCGGCCACGCCGAACGGCTGGGCTAGAAACGCGTGCATCTTGCGGCCGCGCCTGGCCACGGCCCGGTCGTCGTCGCTCGCCAGCGCGTCGGCGCCGCGCGGGTCGCGCTCGACAAGAACGCGCAGGTCTTCGTATCGGCGCAGCAGCCAACGCGCGCGCGCGGCCAGCGCGGCATGGCGGCCGCCAATCAGATCCGAGTGCGAGCGCAGCGGGTCGATTGCCGGCCAGTAGCCGTTGAGCGCGCGCCAGAGCTCAAAGCCAACCACGGCGTGCGCGCGGGCGAAACGCTCGGGCTCGGCGCCGGCCGTGTAATCGCCATACCACAGCAGCGTCACGCTGCCGGCCGCGGCGGCCTCGATCTGCGCCTGCAGGCCATCCACCTCGGCAAACTGCGCGTCGGCCATAAGCAAGGTCTCGCGTCCCCGATCCAGCCGCCCGAGCGCAGCGGCGGCCGCATTGCTCAGCGATTGCGTATCGCCGGCGCGCGCAAAGAATAGGCCGGCCGCGCCTGCCAGGCCAACTTCGTTCAGCTCGATCGCGAGGTCCGCGCCGGTGTAGCGGGCTGCCTCGATGCCGAGAAAGATCGTTCGCCCGCCATAGCGGCGCGCCACCGTTTCGATCAGCTGCTCCAGCGTCACCACTTTCCCCACACCGCTCAGCGGCGTGAACAGCGCGTTGACCGCGCCGCGCGCCAGCGGAGCAAACAGGTCGATCAGCTTGATACCGGTTTCAAAGATTGTGCCCGCGCGGTCGGGCGCCGGCAGTGCAATGGCTAGTTCCGGCCGAAGCGCGGCCGCTCCGGCCTGGCGCAGCATATCGGCGGCGGCGCTGTCGCGATGCAGCGCCCAATCGAGCGGTGTGCGCCCCCCGGCGTCTTTGAGCGACGCGGCTGCCCCGCTCGTGAGCAGCTGGCGCACCGCGTCGGTGTCGCCACGGTAGGCCGCGAAATGGAGCGCCGACTGGCCATTGCAGTTCGCCGCCCCGCTGTTCGCGCCCGCCGCCAGCAGGCGCCCGATCAGCTCGCCTCGCTGCTGCAGCACCGCAACGTGTAGCGGCGTCGCGAAGTTGTGCTTGCTAGGCGCGTTCACGTCGGCCCCGGCGGCGATCAGCGCGTCGGCCAGCGCCGCGTCGCCGACGCCTACGGCATAGTGCAGTGCGGTGTAGCCCAGCGGCCAATAGTTGCGGTTGTCGGTCTCGCCCCACTCGGTGAACGCCCCGAGCAGCGCCGGCAGCTGGCGCGCCAGCTGCGCTACGCGCTGAGCATCGCGGGCCTGGAGCGCGAGAAAGAACTCGACGCGCTGCGCGGTGCCGGGAACTGCCACTGGCGTATTCGGTGTCGGTTGCATGTCGTACATCTCCTCTCGCATCTGGCTGCGGGCTAAGAAAAGCTGTTTCTTGATGGCCGGCAGCGACCAGCCAACCATCTCGACAATTTCACGCTGCGAGTAGCCCTCGATATAAAACAGGCGCAGCAGCACCTGCTGCCGCTGGCTGAGCCCCGCCAGCGCTTTGTGGAGGCGTGCGCGGGTGTAGATTGTGTCGAGCAGGTCGGGCGTGCCATCGCCATACTGCAGCACCTCCACGAGCGGCACTTCGCCGCGCTCGCTGCGGATCTGCCGCTCGCAGTGCTTGAGCACAATCCGTCGAAACCAGCCTGGAAAGGCGGCTGGGTCGCGCAGCTTGGCCAGCGACAGGTACGCGTCGATAAACGCCTCTTGCGCTGCGTCTTCGGCGCGGTGGCGGTCGCCGAGCATCGCCACGCCGATCCGCTGCGCCATGCCTGCAAAGCGCCGTACCACCTCGGCAAACGCTGCGGCGTCGCCGTGTTGCGCATCGGCTACAAGCTGGGAAAGTGGGCGCTCGTTCACTGCTTCACTCTGCTGCGCTGGCTCAATCGGTGGGCGGTTTTGCGCTCTTCCGAAGGCTCGCCCCCGCCAGCTGCCTACGTGCTCCTATCAATAACACAAGTTACGCGGTGGGGGTTCGGGGCGGCTTTGCCGCCCCCGAAAACTTCCTTTTTGGCAG
>CALLYN010000038.1 GCA_937858455.1 uncultured Kouleothrix sp. | reverse complement strand
CGCTGGATGCCGCCGGGCTGGCGCTGGTGGCGCGGCTGGCGCCGGGCGGCGAGCCGGCCTCCGAGCAGGCGTATCGCGTGGTGTATGTCGCGCAACGGCAAATTTCACCTGTGCCTCCGTGGTGAGCAAAGCTGATCAATTTTAACGTGCCTGTTTTGAAGAATGGCGTTAAACGAATCATTCTATAGCAATAAGCTCTGTGTCCTCTGTGCCTCTGTGGTGAGCAACATGGCAGCAACAACAAGCAAAAGCGCCCGTGGCGCGTCGGATGTGCTCGGTTTTTTCTACGGGCTGTGGGCCTTCTCGGCGCTGGGCCGCTCGTCGTGGGAGTACCTGTTTAAGCAGAACGTGAAGACGTATGTGCCGGCGCACCTCTCGACGTTTGTGGGCGTGCTGTATATCTTCATCATCGTCGGGCTGCGCCAGCGCACGCCGCGCTGGTGGTGGATCACCCTGGCGCTGCTGTCGGTCGAGCTGCTGGGTGTGCTGGTCGTCGGCACAGTCGACGTGATCTGGCGGCCCTTCCCGTACGCCACGGTCTGGTCGAACTACGGCGTCGGCTACTTCTTCATGCCGCTGCTGCTGCCGTTTGTGGGCTTATGGTGGATGCTGCGCAAAAGTACCCGCGCGGCGTATGGCGTATGATCGTTGCAGCGCGTGCGTTGGCGGTGCAATAGACACTGTTACTGAGGAGCTACGAATGACGACGACACCCCCAAAAAAGCAGCGCGTCGACCGGTTCGACCCGGCGATCGAGCCGCGCTGGCGCGAGTTTTGGCACCGCGAGGGCATCTTCAACGCCGGGCGGCGGCCGAGCGCGCCAAACCGCTACATCCTCGAGATGTTCCCCTACCCCAGCGGCGACCTGCACGTCGGCCACCTGAAGAACTACGTGATCGGCGACGCGCTGACGCGCTACTACGTCATTCGCGGCTACGACGTGCTGCACCCGTTCGGCTGGGACGCCTTCGGGCTGCCGGCTGAGAACGCGGCGATCAAGTACAAGCGCCACCCGCGCGAGTGGACCTACAACAACATCGCCGAGTCGAAGCGCTCGCTCGATATCGCCGGCATTATGTACGACTGGAGCCGCGAGGTTACCACCTGCGCGCCCGACTACTATACGTGGAACCAGTGGCTGTTCCAGCTGCTGTATAAGAAGGGCCTGGCCTACCGCGCCAAGTCGCTGGTGAACTGGGACCCGGTCGACCAGACCGTACTGGCGAACGAGCAGGTCGATGCCGAGGGCCGCAGCTGGCGCTCGGGCGCGAAAGTCGAGAAGCGCGAGCTCGAGCAGTGGTTCTTCCGCATCACCGCCTACGCCGAGCGGCTGCTGAACGACCTCGACAAGCTGGCCGACTGGCCCGAGCGCGTGAAGGTGATGCAGCGCAACTGGATCGGCAAGAGCGAGGGCGCCGAGGTGGACTTCGCGGTTGCCGCAGCGGTGAGCGACGATCAGAGCGCACAGCCTTCCAACGATACCATCAAGGTGTTTACCACCCGCCCCGACACGCTGTGGGGCGCGACGTTCATGGTGCTGGCGCCCGAGCACCCGCTGGTGGCGCAGCTCACCAGCCCCGAGCGCCGGGTCGAGGTCGAGGCGTATGTGGCCAAGTCGAAGCTCGAGAGCGAGATCGAGCGCACCAGCACCACCAAAGAGAAGACCGGCGTGTTTCTTGGAGCGTACGCCCTCAACCCGGTGAACGGCGAGCGCATCCCGATCTGGATCGCCGACTACGTGCTGATGGGCTACGGCACCGGCGCGATCATGGCCGTGCCGGCGCACGACCAGCGCGACTTCGAGTTTGCGCGCCAGTTTGGCCTGCCGATCAAGCTGGTGGTGCAGCCCGCCGGCCAGCAGGTCAGCGCCAACGACCTGACCGAAGCCTGGCCCGACGAGGGCGTGATGGTGAACTCGGGGCCGCTCGACGGCGTGCCGGCCGGCAAAGGCGAGGGCCAGAGCGTCAAGGCGGCGATCAAGTGGCTCGAAGAGCACGGCAGGGGCAAGGGCACGATCAACTACCGCCTGCGCGACTGGCTGATCAGCCGCCAGCGCTACTGGGGCACGCCCATCCCGATGATCCACCGCGCCGACGGCAGCGTGGTGCCGGTGCCCGAGGATCAGCTGCCGGTGGTGCTGCCCGAGATCGACGACTACCTGCCCAAGGGCAAGAGCCCGCTGGCCTCGGCCGAGAGCTGGGTAAACGTCGCCGACCCGGAGACCGGCGCGCCGGCGCGGCGCGACACCGACACGATGGACACGTTTGTCGATTCGTCGTGGTACTACCTGCGCTACACCGACGCCCAGAACGGCGGCGAGATCTTCGGGCACGAGGCCGCCGCACGCTGGATGCCGGTCGACCAGTATATCGGCGGCATCGAGCACGCCATCCTGCACCTGCTGTACTCGCGCTTTATCACCAAGGTGCTGTACGACGAAGGGCTGGTGCCCGACGACGAGCCGTTCAAGGCGCTGTTCACGCAGGGCATGGTGCAGCGCCGCGTGCGCACGCCGCTCGAGGCGGTTTCGGCCGATATTGTGCGCTTCCCCGAAGAGCTGCGCCGCAAGATCGAGCTGCCGGCCGAGGCGC
>CALLYN010000037.1 GCA_937858455.1 uncultured Kouleothrix sp. | reverse complement strand
CGCCGATCGACCGTGGCGCGCGGCTTTTGATGTACCATGGCGCTACGTTCGAAAGACAAGGAGGCATCGCAATGCTGCTTGAAGAATTACGCCGCCAGGTGTTCGCCTACGCCCGCCAGATGGCCGCCGATGGGCTGGCCCACGGCTCGCAGGGCAATATCAGCGCGCTCGACGCCGCCAGCGGCCTGGTGGCGATCACGCCATCGGCGGCCGACTACGCGACCATGACCGCCGAGGATATCGTGGTGGTCGACCGCGACGGCGCGGTGGTCGAGGGCCGCTGGAAGCCGACGATCGAGACGCCGCTGCACACGCTGTTCTACCGCCGCCGCCCCGATGTGGGCGCGGTGATCCACTGCCACGCGCCGTATGCCTCGGGCTTCGCCGCGGCGCTGCGCCCCATTCCGCTGGTGCTAGCCGAGGCTGCCGCGTGCCTTGGCCAGCCGGTGCCGGTGGCGCCGTTCATGCCCTCGGGCACGCCGCAATTCGCCGAGCTGATGCTTGCGACGATTGGCAGCGGCCTGGCGGCGGTGATGGGCCAGCACGGCATCGTGGCCTGCGGCGCCGACCTGCGCCGGGCCTACGCTTCTACCGTGGCCGTCGAGGATAGCGCCCGCGCCTATATCTTCGGCTGCCAGCTCGGCGCCGCGCCGGCCGCGCTGCCGCCCGAGGTCTGCGCCGAGCTGCACGGCTGGTGGCTTAACTCGTATCGCCGCGTGGCGCTATGAAAACCACGGCGCGCGCGAGGCATTCCTCGCGCGCGCCGTAGTGCGGGCTGATATGAAGGGATGGCCGTCTAACACTTCGGGCATTCGTCGTCGGCGTAGGGGCCATGCTCGGGGCAATCACAGCCCGGAGAGTCATCGGTTGCGTTGTAGTGCGGCATTGCCATGTCTCCAGTGATCCAATAACTAGAGCTATTTTAGGAGATTTGCAGATATACGACCAAGAATCGTATATTACAGTTCGATAAACGAAAGTGTAGCAATTTATTTGCGCAGTTGCCCGGAACAAGCCGATTGATGAGGTTTATACGGCCTCAAGCCGCAGTAGCGTGCTGTGCTATACTACCAGCACAGCATTCGCCAGCCGCCCGGAGAGCAACTATGACCAACCTCAAAGTGATCGAGCACCTGCGGCGCGCCGAGATCTTCCTCGGCCTTGTCGACGCCGAGCTGCTGAAAGTGGCGGCGGTTTGCCGGGGGCTGAAGGTCGCCGCCGGCAAGGCGATCTTCAAAGAAGGCGACAGCGGCAATGAGCTGTATATCATCCTCGACGGCTGTGTGCGCGTGATGATCAACACGCGCGGCGCCGATGGCTCGTTCGCGCCCTCGACGATCAACCGGCTCTACCCCGGCCAGTGCTTCGGCGAGATGATCCTGCTGAACAACGCCGCGCGCTCGGCCACCGTCGAAGCCGTCGATACCACCACGCTTATCGTGATGTACGAGCACGATTTTCGCCAGCTGTGCGAGTCCGACCCACGGATCGGCTATGTGGTGATCCGCAACCTCGCCCAGGATCTGGCCTTCAAGCTGCGCTCGTCGAACCTGCTGCTGCGCGGCCAGATCCGCTGGCAGCACGACGAGCTGGGCAA
>CALLYN010000036.1 GCA_937858455.1 uncultured Kouleothrix sp. | reverse complement strand
TTATTGGCGAAGTTGCGCGCGGCCTCGATCCGCTCGGGGTTGAGGTTCAGATCCTGGCCGGGCGTGCCGCTGGTGGCAAGCGTGAAGCGCAGCGCGTCGGTGCCCTGCTGTTCCATGACTTCGAGCGGGTTGACGACATTGCCGAAGCTTTTGCTCATCTTGCGGCCCTGCTTGTCGCGCACCAGGCCGTGCAGGTAGATCGTGTGGAACGGCGCGGCGTCGGTGAGGTAGCAGCCGAGCATCATCATGCGCGCCACCCAGAAGAACAGGATGTCGTAGCCCGTCTCCATCACGCTGGTGGGGTAGAAGTAGCCCAGATCCTCGGTGGCATCGGGCCAGCCCAGCGTCGAGAACGGCCACAGCCCGCTCGAGAACCAGGTGTCGAGCACGTCGGGATCCTGGTACACCCCCTCGCCCTGCGGCTCGGGGTCGTCGGGGCCAGGCACGATCATCTGGCCATCGGCGGTATACCACACCGGGATGCGGTGGCCCCACCACAGCTGGCGGCTAATGCACCAGTCCTGGATGTTCTCGAGCCAGTGGAAGTAGACTTTCTCAAAGCGCTCGGGCACGATCCGCGTATGGCCCTCGCGCACGGCTGCGAGCGCGCGATCGGCGAGCGGCTTGGCGCGTACAAACCACTGCTCGCTCAGCAGCGGCTCGATCACCTCGCGGCCGCGCTGGCTGATGCCCACCGACAGCGTGTGCTGCACCGTCTTCACCAGCAGGCCCTCGCGCTCGAGGTCGGCCACCAGGTTTTTGCGCACCTCGAAGCGATCCTGGCCGGCATACGGCCCGGCCTCGTCGTTCAGCGTCGCATCCTTGTTCATGATATTGATCATCGGCAGGGCGTGGCGCTGGCCCATGGCGTAGTCGTTCGGGTCGTGCGCGGGCGTGACTTTCACGGCGCCGGTGCCAAAGCTGGCGTCGACGTAGCTGTCGGCGATGATCGGAATGCGCCGGCCAAGCGCGGGCAGAATGGCGTAGCGCCCGACAAGCTCGGCGTAGCGCGCGTCGTCGGGGTTGACGGCGATCGCCGTATCGCCCAGGATCGTCTCGGGCCGGGTGGTGGCCACGGTGATCCACTCGGCCGCGCCGCCGGCCCAGTGGCCACTGCCCCAGGCGTTGGACAAAGAACCAACCACCAAAGACGAAGGCTCTGCCCCTTGGTCGTTGGTCTTTCGTTCTTCGTCGTTCGTCGGCAGAAGCGGATAGCGCACATACCACAGATGCCCCTGGCGCTCTTCGTGCTCGACCTCAAGGTCGCTCACGGCGGTCTGGAGATTCGGCGACCAGTTGACCAGGTAGGTGCCGCGGTAGATCAGGCCGTCGTCGTACAGGCGCTTGAAAGCGGCACGCACCGCGCGCGAGAGGCCCGGGTCGAGCGTGAAACGCTCGCGCGACCAGTCGCACGACGCGCCGAGCCGCCGCAGTTGGCGGGTGATCTCGCCGCCGTACTTGGCCTTCCACTCCCACGTGCGCCGCAGGAACTCCTCGCGCCCGACCTGCTGGCGGCTAGTGCCCTCGCTGCGCAGCAGCTTCTCGACCTGCGACTGTGTGGCGATGCCGGCGTGGTCGGTGCCGGGCAGCCACAGCGTCGGCTCGCCCAGCATGCGGTGCCAGCGCACGATCACGTCCTCGATCGTCACAAACATCGCGTGGCCCATGTGCAGCTCGCCGGTGACATTGGGCGGCGGCATCGAGAGTGTAAAGGGTTTACGTTCTGGGTCGATGCTCGGCTTGAAGAAGCCCGATTGCTCCCACCAATCGTAGAGCCGCTGCTCGACCTGCTGGGCTTCGTATGCTTTCGCCATCTCGGCGGGGCGCTGCGTCGCGGGGTTTGTCATGATCCGTAGCCTTTTGCCTTGCTTGAGAGCCTGTTTGAAAAGGGGGTTCGCGAGGAGCTATGCCCCGCATTTCCCTTCTGGCGGGTGGCGGCCACGAATGTGGCC
>CALLYN010000035.1 GCA_937858455.1 uncultured Kouleothrix sp. | reverse complement strand
AGCACCATCCATGAAAAAGTACCGCTCTGCCGAAGGCAAAAACGCGCACCGCGTAGCTCGTGTCTTTTCGGCCACGGAAAGAACGACACCCCCGCGCTCGAGCTCGAGCGCGGGGGTGAGCGGTGCAGGGCGTGCGGGCTTAGTCGGGCTGGGTGCGCAGATCTTCCCCGGCCACCCAGCCTTCGCCGCCGGCGCTGCGCACATGCCACCAGCTGTGGCCATCGGCCGGCTGCGGCCCGTCGAGCAGCGTTACCTCGGTGCCAGGCGCCAGCCGGTCGAGGATCTCGCCGCTAAGGCTTGGCGCCGAGCGCAGCCGCAGCGGCAGGCCACCTGCGCGCGTCACCCACGCCGATGCGCCGGCGGTGAGCCCACCTGCGGCCGCTGCAGGCGCCGCAGCTTTGGCCTCCTCGGCCGGGGCGGCGGGCGCCTCGGCGCTGGCTTTGCTGATGCTGCCGAGCACACTTGCCGAAGCCGCCTCGGTGGCGGCCTTCATGTCGGCCAGCTGCTGGCGCAGCACGCCGATCTCGGCCTGCGCGTCTTCGAGCGCGACCGAGCTAGCCGCGCCCTGGGCGGCCTGCGTGCGCAGGCCGTCGGCCTCGGTGGTTTTCGCGGCGAGCTTCTGCTGAAGGTCGGCGATCTGCTCGCTCAGCTTCTGCATGTCCTCGCCGACTTTCTTCATGTCGTCGCTGTTGCCAAAAAGCCCCATTGGAAGCCTCCTATGCGTTATGCACGTATTCAAACATCAGGCGAAACGCGCCAACATCGTGCTATACGTTGTAGTCGGATGTGAGAGCAGCCGCAGCATACGACGTCTGTTTTGCTAGAAAGTCACGGCTGTGCTTATAGCTCGATCATCCACAGATTGCGCAGGTGGTGATCGTGTCTATGCCAATGATCGGTGCCGCTTGTACAGCCGGTATCAGATCGCTCTATGAGGTATTGGCCTGCAGCCAGGGTGTGCCGTCGCGCGATTGTTGGGCGCTCCAGCCGGCCCCGCTGGGGCCTTGAATGCGCCACCAGACGAACCCATCGGCCTCGATCGGGCCTTCAAGGATGGTGACGGTTTCGCCCTCTTTAAACGCAGCCGTCGCCGCGGCCTTGAGCATCGGCTCCTTGCGGCTGCGCAGCGCCGCGCCGGCGACATTCACCACCCGCGCGCTGCCGCCGACATGCAGGCCGGCCTGGGGTGGCGTGGGCGGGATGGTTGGCGTTGGGAACACCGGCGAGCGCGGCGGCGATCCGATCGGTCTGCAAGGGGACGGCGACCAACCGCTTGCCGTCGCGGCCGACGAGTGTGAAGGCCCGCTCCGCGTTGACGATCTTGCGGGCGCAGACCTTGTAGTTGTCGTTATCGAACGGCAACGACTCGACCTTCTTTCCCGACTCGCGTTCCACGATGGCCTCACCAAAGACGAGCCAACCGTCTTGTTTGGGCAGCCACTGGATGGTCGGCCGAATGTCATTGCCCAACTGCTGCTTGATCTCGTCCGACTTGTAAGGACCGTGAAGGGCGATTTGCTTACCGTCGGTGGCGTCCCAATGGACGATGTAAAACTTGCCGAAAGCTTCCGCGAGTGCCAGCAGGATCTCGAAAAGTACGCGCGGCTGCGCGGGGTCGCGCTCGACGTGCCGTTTCGCGACCTGCCGCCCGAGCACCGGCACTGGGTGCTCGAAGGCGAGGACGGCTGGCAGAGCTGGGAGCGCTCGTGGCCGAAGCTCTGGTACGGCGTGCGCCACTTCTTCGACTGGCTGGAGAGCAAGGCATACA